>JAIYDP010000143.1 GCA_027487435.1 Verrucomicrobiaceae bacterium
CGCAGCGGGAGCGAGGAGGGGGAGGGGGGGGGGGAGGAGGAGGAGGGGCGGGTGTTTGTGAGAGAGGGGGGGGGGGCGAAATGAGCAGCGGCTTTACTTAAGACGCCTTGTTTTAAATAATCTGTTAATAATAGTCATTTAAACGAAGGGTGATCAAGAATGCACACCCCCCCCCTAGACAAATTCAAACGCTCTCTTCGGTGGCGCTCATCGCCCTCTTCCGCGCCGCATTTCTCACCCCCACGTCCAAAATTCGAAAATGCGCCGTGCGGGGGGGTGCGGTCGGGGATTTTGAGAGCGTCGCGGTGCGGCGCGCGTCGGGGGCGGCGTCCAACATCACGCGCTGGCGGCAGAAATGCGCCCACCCCTCCCCCAGCGCAGGGGCGATTGTGGCGACGGCGCCGCTGAATTTTGTCGTGACCTGATTGACCGCAACGACCTGTCAGGGGGGGGGGGGGTGAGGAAGTGCGAAGGGTGAGAGAGGGGGGGTAGTTTGTGCGAGGGGAGGAGGGGTGCGCGACAACCGCAAGGCCGCGACGCTCCGCGAGCTGCGCGAGGCGCTGCGCCAGCGCCGCCAAGACGCGGGCGCGGTTCGAAAAGTCGTCGACGTCGTGGCGGAAATTGAACGCGACGCTGTCAACGATGACAAGTTTGACCTGCCCTCGTTAGGGACACCCCCTCCCCAAAAATAAGACCTTGGGGCGCTGCGCGACGAAATCGTCGAGCGCCTCGACGGCGGCGACGAGCTCCGCGCGGTCGTGCGCGCGGCTGACAAAAACGCCGGCTAAAAGGTCTTTTATGGAAGGGGAGGCGACGTTGGCGAAGAGGTCCGTCCGCTTTTCGGACCTAGGGGGTCAAATTTTGGCGCGGCGTGGGAGCAGGGGGGGGGTACAAGGCGGAGAGGTGCGCGCAGAGGCCGCTTGCGATCTCACGGGCGCGGGCTGGGACGAAGGAGCCTTCGGTGTCTGTTAGTTAAGTGGCGGCGCGGGGGGGGGGATTGACCGATGTACACGGCGTGGCCGTCGACGCCAGCGAAGGGGGGGGGGAGTTGGACGTTCATGGCGAGCTGAATGCAGAGCTGAGTCTTGCCGGCGCCGGGCGTTCCGCCTCGGGGTGAGGCCATGGAGGGGCGGGGGGTACAGATTTCGGTGACTTGGCCGAGGGGGATGCCGCCGTTGAGGATGTGGTCGAGGTCGGAGGAGGAGGTGACGACGTACTCTTGGGAGGACTCCTTGACGAGGAGGTCGTACGCTGACGTTGCGACGGGGGCCATGGCTTCGGCGTTAGGTCGCTCATGTGGGGAGCATGGCGGTACATGACTGCGCCACGCCATAGCCTGACGCGGAGACGCAATTGAAGACTTCCAGCGCCTCCGCAGGCGAAATGGAGCAAACTGAGGGGTCATGCGGCACATTGAACGCACAAACGCTTCGACAGCTGCATGGGACGGAGATCCTTCAGGTCCCGGGCATGGCAGAGGCCCATAGCCTTCATTGCCTTCTTCACGTGGTCCGAAAAGGGAAACGACTCCAAGGCATCCATTTTTTGGCGGGAAAATGGAGGGTGGGGTTTGACTTTGGCATGGGGGTAAAGTGGGATGTGCCAAAGGGGTAAAGGGGCAGGGGCCAAGGGGGTACAGGGGCAGGGGCCAAGGGGGTACAGGGGCAGGGACCAAGGGGGTAAAGGGGAAGGGACAGGGGGTAATGAGGCGGTGAGACTAAGGGGGCAAGGGGGTCTAGGAGGGCAAGGAAGCCTTGGGCGAAGCGACGGGGGTGAGTACTCTAAAAGGAAAGGACTCCACGGTCCGCAAGACGAAGGGGGGGGGGTGGGAGCGAGCGAAAGGAGAGGGAGGTGATTCTACACACATCCATTTTACTGGACTGATACCCGAAAGAAAAAACGAACCCGCTTGAAAGAAGAAGAAAGTGAAAAGTACACGGCGCTCTAAAGCGATTCGCCTGCTGCGACTGAATCGATGGGGATGGGGAACTTGGCGAAGAGGGTTACGATGAGGAGGACGATGGAGAGGGGGATGCAGGCAAGGTCAATGTACCACCCGCTCTCAGCACCCCAGTCCAAGACAAGCGCAGTGGAGACGCCGTTCGAGGTGCCCAACTCTTGGCGGATTGTGTCCTGGAAGCGACGGCAGGGGCCTTGCGTGCACATGGGGTTGTCTTCGAGGAATGCGCCGGTCATGCCTTGCGGGTCAGCGCTTGGGGGGGCAACGCGAGGCAAACAACGCATCACGGTGAGATGAAAGAGAGAATGGACGTACCGAGGAGACCCAAGAATGCGACGATTGTGGACACGGCGATGATGAAGGACATGAACACCCAGAAGAAGCGGACAGCGGAGACGCCGAGGCTGAAGAGGAGCTTGTTTCGCGTCGACTCGACGTACAGGAGGTAGCTCAAGATCGCGACGAAGGAGGAGAGGATAATGCCGATAATAGTGAAGGCTTGCGAGAGCTTCAGAATGCTGTATGTGCGCGTGACGCCGAGGTCGGCAAAGCTGGTGAACGTCGTTGTGATCACGCGGCCGACTTGCACCTCCATCTGACGACCTTCAAGCTTGAAGTACATGCGAGTGGCGTTCAGAGTTGACCCGGAGAGAACTACAGCGTAAGAGGTCGCATGAGGGGAACAGGAATCAGTGGGGCGAGAAAACGTAAGAAACGACGCAGAGCATTCAAAAACCGTGTAACGGGATAGCTCGACATTGCAACGAAAGCACAACAGACTGATCGACACATAAGAAAGCGCAAGTCACTTGAGCTAGATGTCGCCGTCGTCTGCTGGAACGTGTTGTTGTACTTGTACCAATACACCGACGTAGCCGCGATGAGGAGGCCGAAGATGATCGAGCCAAGAGCACATGTGAGAAGGGCAAGGCGCTTGAACTTTATCGAGGCAGTCATTTTCAAACAAAAGGCTGGAGAAGAATGGACTGGCCACTGAGCGACTCTTGACTGTCGTTGCGCAAGCGGCAGCCACAAGTTCTTAAACTAACAGACGGCGCTCATTTTGAAAAATAACAAATAATTTATCTAAAATAGAGCATTCCTTTCATAAGGACACGTCGGCGTCAAACATGCAAGGACACTCCGTCAGCATGTGGATCTGCAGCAACTCGTAGTCTTGGGCACTCGTGCCGCACAGCTCACATTCGTAAGCCTCACTCCTCCGTCGCTGGAAGGAGTCAGCAGAGTCTGCGAAGGTCACCTTTTGATGCGGCGGCTTGACGGGAGTTGACGCAGCTGACATCTCGACAGCGCTTTCCGCTCTTTTCACTGCCCTGCGAGAGCGCTCTGTATCCAGCACTACTTCGATTCTACCACGTCACTCCTCACACTAACGCGCATACTTCTCCGCTCGGCTCTCCAAACGCCCCCTCAGCTCCGCCCCCCACCCCCCCTCCAGCGCATCCTCCCCCAGCAGACACGATCTTTTCTTGATTGCGTCCATGTCCCTGAATGCAGCCAACTCTTCATCGCTGCGTGCAAGCGCCTCGTTTGCCCCCTCCCCCTCGCTGCAGTCCACACCTTCCAATCGAACCCCCCCCCCACCCCCATCTGCCCGCAGAGCTTCGAACAGCTTCGCCTTGTCCGTCTCCGCCAGGACGGAGCTGAACCGCCCTGCCTCGAACACGGCCTCGTCCAGCGACAGTTTCTCGCTGCTCAATCAGACCCCCCCCCCCCGCTCAGACTGTCCCTTCGATAAGATGTGCTCGTCAATCGACCCCGCGGACACCAGCCGAAGCACAACAACCTGATTGTTCAATCTCATACCCTTCCCCCCCCCCCCCCCCCCCCCCCCCCCCCCCCCCCCCCCCCCCCCCCCCCCCCCCCCCCCCCCCCCCCCC
>JAIYDP010000088.1 GCA_027487435.1 Verrucomicrobiaceae bacterium
GACTCGCCCTTGTAGAGCTTTCTCCGGAGATTCTCCTCCTTCAAAGGGGGGGGGGGGTGAGGTACTTCCGTCGTCATCACAACGACCGCAGCCTCCGGGTTGTTGGTCACATCGCCGGTCGTGAGGCCGACTTTGCCTGGGTACAATTCTGAAAACTCGCGGAATTTTTGATTCGAGAGGGCCTCGGCCGTCAGTTTGGGGCTTACGCGGGACAACTTTGATTGGGGTTGTGAAGATGACTTTCTCGTTGTCTCGGAGAGCCATTGCAATTGCGTATCTGAATGCATGAGGATATAAGATGGAACTTCCGACTCAGCTACAACGGTTTTGCCAGCCGACGTGTGCGCAGCAACAAGCACTGAGTCGCCCCCTTCGAGGTGCTGAATTGCAGTTTCTTGAAAATCATCCAGCTTAAAAGGATACTCCCTGCGCATGTCATGGCACTCTACATGGTGATGACCTCGCAGGAGGTCCTGGGGGCTTAAGTGGCGGTGCTTTCGAAGAGCAGACTCTCTCCACGACGCAAGCCATCCAAAAATTTCTCTTTAGAGTTTGTTTGTTAAACTAGTTTACTTTCTTGTTTTTCCTCACTTTGAAAACACTCAACCCATGGGCTGAGCAAAGCTCGTCTGAGGTGTAAGAGAACACGGTAGTTGCGCCTACGGACGACGCCGAGCGAATACGACGCGAAGGTAATCGCGCCGACTGCGATAAGAACGTACAAAGCAGTGTAGTCGTCGACAATGCGGTGACCCTTGGCCAAAGGTCGAATGTGCGAAATAACTGCAACAGCGACATGAGGAACTACAACGAGTTGGATCGGATCAAACTCGTCCTCAGCAACATGCGCAATCACGACGCGAGACTGCGTCCGTCAGTGCTTCGAAAACCCGACAACAATTACGACGACGTTGGAAAACGTCAACCCAATGGCCAAAATGACAAGACAAGGGTCGCTCTTCCAAAGGGCGAAACCTGTCGCGTAGCCCCAAGCGACCTGCGACGTGTGCAGGGCAAGCAGGGGAAACAGCGGCGCAAAAGAGCGACGCGACTTTGAGCTTGTTAAAACAACCAACACACTGCGCGTCATCTCTGCGACCATAGAGGCAGCCATGATTCCGATCGGAACGACAGCGTACGTGGCGGCGCCAAACACAGTCACAACGCGCTCCTTCCAAAAGAAATCCGCAGCGATCTCGGTCTTCCAAAAGTCATACCCTGTGGGGTAAGGGGGGGGGGGGGTTCGGGAGGAGCACCTTTCACCGCCGTGACAACGTAAACTGCGCACACCGCAAGCTGGCCGACATCAAAGCCCCATGGGAGGAAAAATGTGCCGATGTTGAGGGACTCCCAGTGGGGGAAGAAGAAGGCGCTGGTGGACATGAGGACGAGGACGACGGCGGGGACGCCGGAGATGCCGATGGAAGAGAGGATGGTGCAGGAGAGCATCTGGGAAAGGTGAGCTGTGATGGCGCTGGATCGTACCCAAAGCGCGCATGAGTCACAGCCTGGGGCATTAGCCGTTGAGCTGGGGAGGAGGGGGACCATGGTCGAGGAGCTCGCCCAGAGGAGACGACACTCCTAAGCGGCGAGCCTGCTTGCCGTCCATGCAGTCGAGCGCGTATGAGAGGAAATGCAATATGGCGTACGCCGCGTAGACTTCTTGCGGGACGCTGTCGTTTATGAACAAACGCGTCCGAATTACCTTTTGGAAAAGGCTGGGTCCGCGTATAAGACGACGAAGAAATTGATGGCGACACATACCCCTCCCAATAACGTCATCTGCTCTGTCAGAGCTGGATTGATGGATCTCACTAAGTTGGGCCTAGTGGCGTGAGGGTGACTCAAAGTTTCACGTACGAGAACCAGGTGGGGAACAGCTTCACAGCGACGTTCCAGCAAGGCGAGATTATTGCCGACAGCGGACTTGTGTCAACCCCCTTGAAGTGGTACTTTGAGGGGCTCAGTCCGCGCAAGGTTGAGGCCGTCAGATACATGAAATTAAAAGTTTAATAACAAACAGACTCAGCTATTATTAGTTAATTCTTAGGAAACGACTGCAGAGCAGGAAGCATCTTCATGTCATCGAATGAAGCAACATGACACTGCAGTGTGAAATTACAAGTGCCCACCACTTACGGTGTACCCCATCGTATGAATGGAACCAACGGCTTTGAAGACCTTTCCCGTTAACTGTGGAATGTAGGAAGTGCCTACAGATTCCATGCTGTTGAAGTGTATCCCGATGAATTGCTTCTTTCCACTTGGAATGATCACCACCGCAAGTGGCTGCAAACAAGAAAACTGATGCAAGATGACCTTCTTGGTGGCAGGTCGAACTCCTTCAACAACAAGAATCGGCTTTTCAACGAACGTTTCCTTCCCCATCAGAGTCATCCACATCAGCGCCACTCTCTCTCTCTCTAGCGCCCGCCTCTTCAGCTCTTCCTCCTGTTTCTGACGCACCTCATGACCCAGCCGCTCCTGCGCAATCCTTTGGCACTGGGCCTTCAGCCCGACGCGCAACAGCACCTTAAACCTCCTTATTGTCGCGCTCTTTCAAAGCTTCCGTCACAAACGGACTCAAGACGCCATCAATCGAACTCAAAACGGATGGAGCAACCTGGCGCGGTCAAAAATCGCTCAGCGGGGGCGACTTTGTGGCGGCAGAAAGGGCAGTCTGCGGGCTCTGCGGCTGCGAGCTTTTGCGCCATCCACGTGCAAACGCATCCCGAGTGGAAAGAGTGACCACATGGTAGCTTTCGAGTGAGCGGATTTAAACAGGCGGCGCTGCTTTGATTGGGGCCTCCACGTCATCGAAATTGGCCATGCACACGCAGCAGTCTGAGGACGGCTTGTTTCGGGATTGGAGCTCTTCTCTGAGGCACTGCTCGCTTGAGAGAGGGATCTCGGGGCTTAACCTCAATGACATTGTACACGGACGGCTGCATGGTTGCTGCAAACTCGGCAGCCATCAAATTGAGCTTCGAACTCAAATCCCTCCAAGCGCTGTCCTCCAGGCCAACTCTTTCAAGCAATGCACAACTGCAAGCTTCTCTAGGGTACTAGAAACTTGAGTGCAATCTCACAGTGGGCACATCTGAGGGCAACGCTATCGACAACAAACAACTCGCGAAGACGACGTCGGCTGCCGGCGCCACATGTATTGAACAAGTTACATCTAGGACTTGAGAAACCATTCAATTCGCAAACCGCACTGTTGGAAACCCTCTCAACCCTCAACTCTGACGAATAAATTGCAGCCAAGTACTCCAACTCGTCATCCATAAAATTGAGTAAATATTCTTTAAGCATGAGCTTGAAGCAACCAGTCGGGCAGAAGCTTCTTACCAACGTATCCGTCGTAAGGTGAGCGTCTACGTTTGTGATTCTTGCTCAATCCATCTCATTTTGTGCTTCTGACAATCCAGATACAAGAAGTTCGGCCTCAAGTTTGAGGTTTCGTTCAATGTCGGCGTTTTACTCTTCAGATCGCAGCCTACAAGAACACGGTGATTGCGTGGCGCTCAGGAGCGTAATCTACATAGTGTTTCTTCTAAAGACTGAAGGGAAAAGGACCTTGATGAAGTGTTGCAGCTAAAAGCTGTGTATTCGAACGTTACCAAGGGGGTGCTTGCCAAGTCTGCTGACATTGAGAAAGTTTTTGGTACAACGGACGTCATCGAAGTGTGTAAAATTGTCTGCGTCCCTCGACGCTGCTAATTTTGCAGATCCTACAGCATGGGGAAATGCAGCTGGGCGACAAGGAGCGGGAGCAGCAGCTGGATGTCTTAACTCGCGACGTCCTGAACATTGTTGCAGAGAAGTGCATATTGATAGAGACAAAAAAGCCGGTCCCATTGTCGTATCTCGAAAAAGTCATGAGGGAGGTCCACTTTGCCATCGTGACCACAAAAAGTGCGAAGCAGCAGGTTTTTTGTCCCTCCCTCTCTTTCTGACGCCCAAGGCCCTTGAGCTCATTCGAATACTCACAACGAAGTATCCGATCGCTCGCGCAAAGATGCGGGTTTCGATCGCAATGTCGCCGCAGGCTGCTGCGAGCGACGTTGCTGCACTTGAGGGTCTTGTCGAGGTAGTTGAGGGCAAGACTGTTCAGTCGGATCGCATCCTTTATGTGAGAAGGGGGGGGTAGGCTAGGGGTGACGTAAGCAGACGTGCTTGATCGACCCAAGCTCCTTCCGGCAGGTGGACGACTTTGCAAAAACAAGCAGCTTGAGCAAAAATGGAGCGGAAGTTCTGAGCGTGTCGGTGCATGACGAGGCCGCAGACAGGGACGTCGCTGCAGCCGCACCAGAACCCTCATTGCAGATCCGCCAGGACGTTGCGAAGCCAGCGGAGGCGAGTCGCGAGGGGAAAAAAACCTGCAATACGTGCAAAGTGTCGTTTGAAGACAGCTCCGAGCACAGGGAGCATTTCCGCTGCGACTGGCACCGCCACAACCTGCGGCTCAAATCCGAGGGGAAACCCACTGTCGCTCTGGCCGAATTCGAAATCCTCGCTTCCATGAAATCAAACACAAAGGACGACTTGTTTGGATAATAAAGAAGTTGGATTCTTTCTTTACTAAAGGCGAATGATAGACTACAGAAAGCTTCTGGACATCCCTTCCACCTAAAAGGTCACATCAAAAGACGATAAAACCCACTTTTTTGGATTTTTTGTTTCGCTTGGGATGCCCGCTGACACATCGCTTTCTTAGAAGCACTTCCTGTGGACGATCGAGGGGCCAGACTCATCATACTCCTGCTTCGAGATCCACATCTGCTGGAACGTGGAGAGGGACGCAAGGATGGAGCCTCCAATCCAGACGGAGTACTTGCGCTCAGGGGGAGCAATGATCTTGATCTTCATGGTGGAAGGCGCAAGGGCAGTGATCTCCTTCTGCATGCGGTCCGCAATGCCCACAAACATGGTCGTGCCTCCAGACAGCACGATGTTCGAGTACAAGTCCTTACGGATGTCGACGTCGCACTTCATGATGGAGTTGTAAGTGGTCTCGTGGATGCCAGACGACTCAAGGCCAATGAGCGAGGGCTGGAACAGCACCTCAGGGCAACGGAACCGCTCAGACCCAATCGTGATGACCTGACCATCAGGCAGCTCGTAGCTCTTCTCCATCGCCGACGACGTCGTCGCTGTCTGGAGGTCCTGCTCGAAATCGAGCGCAACGTATGCGAGCTTCTCCTTGATGTCGCGGACAATTTCACGCTCGGCGGTGGTGGTGAAAGAGTAGCCGCGCTCGGTGAGGATCTTCATGAGGTAGTCAGTCAGATCGCGGCCAGCGAGATCGAGACGGAGGATGGCGTGGGGAAGAGCATAACCCTCGTAGATGGGGACGGTGTGTGTGACGCCATCGCCAGAGTCGAGGACAATGCCGGTGGTGCGGCCGGACGCGTACAGGGACAGCACGGCCTGGATGGCAACATACATGGCGGGGGTGTTGAAGGTCTCGAACATGATCTGGGTCATCTTCTCGCGGTTCGCCTTGGGGTTAAGGGGAGCCTCGGTCAGGAGGACCTGACGGGTTAGACACATCATCACGAAGCGTTACGGGGTGCTCCTCTGGGGCCACACGGAGCTCGTTGTAGAACGTGTGATGCCAGATCTTCTCCATGTCGTCCCAGTTGGTGACGATACCGTGCTCAATGGGATAGCGGAGAGTGAGGATACCACGCTTGGACTGAGCCTCATCGCCAACATAGGAATCCTTCTGGCCCATGCCGACCATAACGCCCTGATGGCGGGGGCGACCGACGATGGAGGGGAAGACGGCACGTGGAGCGTCGTCACCGGCGAAACCGGCCTTGACCATTCCAGAGCCATTGTCAATAACAAGGGCAGCGACTTCTTCTTCCGACATGTAGGGCGATGGGGGGCTTGAGCTGAAAAAGGAAGTTGTGGAGGAGGATTTGTAGGTGTGGGAGAGGCACCAGTTTGTGGTCATCTCTCTAAAAGGCACATTTTGGTGGTGGTCAAACACTTTTTTGGTTTGACCTGAACGGTTTGTGGCGGAGCCTGATGTGGAGAAACACTGCACTTGGGGGGGCACCTGGAAGAAGAGAAATGAGGGTGATTTTGTCAATGATTCAAAAGTGAATTTTACATACGCGCCCTCTCTGCTTTGAAAGATTAAAGGAGAGTTGGTCCCTGTGTGCTCCACTTGAGCACATGGATGGTCAAGAAAGATTGAATTGAGTCGCATTTGAATGCCATTCTCGAACCAAACAAATTTCTCAAAACTTCGCTTCACCCCATTTGTTAAATATTTTTGTTAATTTTTTTCATTAGGCCGAAACCACAAACACATGGAAGTGCCTGAGTCTGAGGCTTGCTCATTCGATCCTTTCATTTTCTCTGTCGTAAGTGTTCTCCCTTCATTTACGCTGGCCTTGTATCTTTTTTCCTTCGTTGTTGACTTTTCGGAGTCGTGGGATGTTCTTTTTACAGAATGATTTCAGCCTAACATTGTAGCAACATCTCCCGATTGAAAATCGATATGACGTCGTAATCGTTGGTGCTGGAACTGCCGGAGCTCCCCTTGCGATTTCTCTCGCCAAGCAAGGACGAAAAGTCCTGCTTGTGGACCGAGATCTCAAGGTCCAAGACAGAATCGTCGGGGAGCTTTTGCAGCCTGGAGGGTATGATCAACTTCGCAGCCTCGGCTTAGAACGTGTCATGTTCTCATCCTTTTCTCATTTTCCAGAATGTGTTGACGGCATTGACGCCCTTCCTGTGTCCGGGTACAGCATTCACCTCGACCACAGCGCCATCACGGTCAAGTATCCGAAACAGGACTACGGCGAGGCATTGGGGAGATCGTTTCACAACGGGCGCTTCGTTCAAAAGCTGCGGGAGGTTGCTGCGAAGGAGCCAGGGTACGATTTTTTGTTTTTTTATCCGACACCTGCAGCCTTGCTGTCCGCCAAGCGACCGTTTTGTCTCTGATTGAAGAGGATGGTGTTGTGCTGGGTGTGTCCTATCGCCGAGAGAACATCGAAGGATCCGCGGTTTGTTTGCAGTCCTCATGTTCTCACACGCTCAGAATGTCTTTGCCGACTTGACTGTCGTTTGCGACGGATCCTTCTCTGCGCTGAGGAGAAACTTGACGACCATGAAGCCCCAAATGGTGTCCACCGCCATCGGCATCGTCATGCACAATTGCCCCCTTCCGTCCAGCCAAATGGGGCACGTTGTCCTAGCAGAGCCCACTCCCATCCTCCTTTATCAAATCTCCACAAACGAGACCCGCGTCCTCATCGACATCAAGGGCGAAGTTCCTCCTGCAGACGAGGGTGGCGTTCCTGGCTATCTCCGCTCCAAGATCGCACCTCAGCTGCCTGAATGTGTCCGCACCAAGTTCCTTGAGGCCGTCGACGCGAATCGGATCAAGGGGACGAAGAATCAGCTCCTACCCGTCGAGCCGTCAGTGCAAGCAGGCGCTGTGCTGCTTGGAGATGCGTTCAACATGCGCCACCCCCTCACCGGAGGCGGCATGACCGTCGCTCTGTCCGACGTCGTTGTGCTGCGCGACATGCTTGCGCCCATCAAGTCCTTCTCAGACAAGCAGAGCGTCATGACCGCCGTCAAGAAGTTCTACATCATGCGCCGCCCCATGGCCTCCACCATCAACATCCTCTCCGGCGCCCTTTATGAGGTCTTCTGTGCCACAGCCGATGAAAACCTCCCCGCCATGCGTGAGGCTTGCGTCGAGTACCTCGGCATGGGCGGGCCATTCTCTGCAGGGCCTATTTCTCTCCTTGGCGGCTTGAACCCGCGGCCCATGACCCTCATCATGCACTTCTACATGGTTGCTATCTACGGCCTGTTCAGAATGCTCTTCCCCTTCCCAACCCCTGCCCGCGTCGCCAAGGCAGTTGGTGTTATTAAGGCCGCGAGTAAGGTCATGTTCCCCCTCCTGCAGCGCGAGCACCTCCTCAACCTCTTCGTCCCATTCGAATCGCCCGAGTACACGAAGCACAAGGCCGCGCACAGGTCCTTCAGGTCCGTCGCCCTCCAGACCTTCACTGCCCTCCTCGTCCTCGTCGCCCTCGCCATCTCCTCGTTCGAAATTTTCGACGCTGTCAAGGCCGGCGCCCCCTACTCCAACTTCCTCCTCCTCCAGGGCTGGACCGTCCTCTTCTCCCTCTTCTACGTCGCCACCACCCTCTCAGGTGCCCCCCCTTGCACATCTTTCACTCTGTCGTCATCCGCCCCCACTCTCATCATGTCTAACCCCCCAAGGCCGTCACGTCGCGGGCTACCTGGTCTTCATCCAGGCCTCTTGCCTCATCGTCAACGTTGCGCAGGAGCTGTACATCAAAAAGTCTATCAGCAGCGTCCACGCTTGGGCAAACATCTTCCCGGGCCTCGCGTTGGGGACCCTTTTGATGTCGAGCCTCTGCTAGTGCGCGCTAGCAGCAAAAAAAAAACAATGGGGGGGGGGGATGTAAAGAAGAGCCTGTGTGTCAAGGTGTTAAAACTGCAAACAAGAACAGGCAAATTGAACCTCCTCCCCCCCCCACTTCCACGCCGAGGTGTGACCCGACGCCGCAAAAACAACAACCGGCGGGCATGGCCTTTTTTCAGCCTCTGCCTTCGAGGAGTCAGCCAACGGACGGCGCGCACGCCAAGAGGGCGAATAAAATTTCTGCGAGGGGGCGCCGCCGATGAGCTAAGGCCTGGCTTCGCTTCGTCGCGAGCTGTCCCGCCGTCCCTCGTCCTGAAACGCAATTTTTCTGCACGGCGCACCAACGGGCACGAGGGCGGTGTCGGAGAGCCGCTGCATGGCGCGCGGACTTGGCGGCTCTTCGGACACACCCGTCCTCGTGTGGGAGGTCGAGCGCCTCTACGAGCGAACCTCCCTCCGCCGCGCAACGCCGGCGGCGCGTGCGGTGCTTCACCTCCGTCCGGATTTTCGAAACGTCTTCAATTTCTCAACCTCGCGGAGCCGCTGCGGAGGTGCCGAGCGATCAGCGCCGCGGAGCCCGCCGCTGCCGGCGGTTGACTCCACGTCGTTGGTTTAGGCCCCCAACTGAAGCGGCTCTTTTCCTCTCATGGGGGGGGGGGCGTCTTGGGGCTGCCGCAGCGGGTGGTGCGCCGCGTGCACGAAGCGGTCGCACTTTCGGGTGACAAGACCTGAGGTCGAACCGCCGAACGTCGTCATGGCGTTGATGTGTCATCAAATGGGTCCGCACCGGCGCGTGTCCGTCGCCTTTGACGTGTGTGTGGGGACCTTCCCCCCTCCCAGAAAACAAAATCTGCGCAGTTCAGCTATTTTTAGAAAGGAGGACACGCGAGAGCTTGACCTCTCGATGACCCCCCCCGTGATCGATGCGAAAGGGCACGTGACGCGTGATGGGTCCCATCGGCCCTTGGCCTTTGAGCGGACGGATGCAACCTCCGCATTTTGGCCCCCCCCCCCCCCCCAAAACCAAAGCGTCCGCTCAAGAAGAGGTCACAGCGCGACGTGAAATACTTTACGAATAATTTTTTTTAAGTTAAGTTAAAATAAAACACCCGTCGTTGCCCCCCCCCCCCCCCCTCTATCGGCGCAAGAGGATACCCATCATCTTATCCGCAACGGACGTCGGGACGTAGCCGAGCCACCGCAGCACCCCCCACCCCATGAAACCGACGACGTAGCGCGCACGGGGGGCGATAGCCGCGGCGGCGTTGACGATGACTGGGCAGGAGAGGGGGGGGTCAGCTGTCACAGCGCGGGGGGGGGTGCAAAACCGTCGACGACTTCGTTGGGGTCGCCTGCGATGTCTTTGACCTCCTGCATCGATCGAATCCTGTTCGGGTTAAAAGGAGCTTTTAATTTAAGGCAACGCGCGATCGCGCACGTCCGTGCCGTACGCATTTTGAATGTCCTCGCCAGCGTCCTCCCAAATTCGTTTGACTTTCTCGACGCGCCCCTCGATGATGCGCGTGCGCATAAAAAAGGGCTCTTTTAAACTTTAGCGCCGCGAGCTAACGCAATACCGATAAGGACGATCTTGACGCCTGTTAAGGCGGACTCTCGTCGGAGGGAGTCGCTGAACGCTTCGAGTGCGAACTAAAAGACTCATTAATCCAGTTGTTAGTTAAAACCTTTGAGGCGCCGTACGCGGAGAAGCCGATGCCGCTCACAAGGCCAGCGACGGAGCTTAAATTGATGACGCGGCCTTTCGCTGCGCGGATGTACGCTGCCGTAGAGTAAGCACCCGGGGGAGGGGTTGCAGGGGGGGTGGGGCGGATTTTAAGTACGCAAGAGCGTTTTTGTTATCTCGACGATGCCGAAGAAGTTGACCTCCATGACCTGCCGGTATTGCGCCATGGACGTGAATTCGACGAGCCATCCCTCCGCGATGCCGCTGCATGTGTGACCACGAGCGGGGGCGGGAGGGGAGGGGGGGGGGTGTACGCGTTGTTGACGAGGACGTCGATCTTGAGGGACGCGTTGTCCTTGAGAAGCGTCGCCTTCATCGCCGCAATGCTTTCAGGCTTCGTGACGTCAAGGAGGAACGGCTTCAAGTTCGAAATAGCCATCTGCTCAAAGCGCTTCTTGCTCTCGGCGAGAAGAACGCCCGCGTAGACGGTGCAGCCCAACGCGGCGAACTTCTGGGCGGTGAGCTCGCCAAAGCCCGAGTCGCAGCCGGTGACGACGACGACCTTGCCCAGCAGGCTGCGGTGGCGGCTGTTGAAGATGCGACGCATGGCGTACATGAGGACCAGCGAGCCGGCCCAGAGGGTGGGGTCGCAAATGGAGCAGCTCATGACCGGCCTGTCAAAGTCAAAATGGAGTGGGCGGTTGGTCAAATTGTTCACTGCGGCTGTACACTCATGGATTCTAATTCGTTCAAATGAAGGCCGTCAGCATGACGACGACCCGAACGGGGGGGCGCTCGCTGCGTCGCCGTTGGTTTGACTGGCGCGGCCGCGTTCGATGGCGCCCAGCACCTCCGCCTGCGTGCCGTCAGCGTCAAGACCCCAGCGCTGCCGTACTGGGACGTCCTCCGCCCCAAACTTCACAACTGGAACGTCGTCCCTGACGTAGAAAAGCATGTCTGCCGAAGTTACCCCCCCCTCTAAAATCCTACAAGCCGACGCCGTCCCACTCCCGCCAAACGCAATCGCCAGCTCCTCCGGCCCACCCACCGCGACCGCCTCGTCGTCGAACTTGAGCCACCCCCTCCCCTGTGCGGGCTTGACGAGGGTGTAGAAATGCCCGTCGTCGACGTCCCCCTCGTGCACGACGACGCTGCAGCCGTCAGACACGCCCCTTGCGCAGCCGCACGAGTGGAGGGTGTACACGGCTGCACCCACCCCCTCAACAAACGGCGCCATGTCCAGCGCCGTCGGGAAGAAGAACTCGCCATTGTACTTGCGCATCAACCCCCCCCCCTCGTTCACCCAGTCCGCCTACCTTTGCGCTTGCTTGAGCCATCGCGTCAAACGAGTACCTCTTCAACAGGATTTGCATCAAGGGGGGGGGCCTGCAAATCAACATGCGGCTCGTCAACGTCCCCCCGTCGTCGGTAGCCACCTCCTCCTTTCCAAACTTCCGCTCGAGAGCCGCTTGAAGCGAAGCGAATCCCTTCACGTCGACGATCACGTCTGTAGGCGCATTAATTTCTCAGCTAAAAAAGTCGTTAGCCGCACCGAAGAAGGTCTCCTCTCGCCTCGTGTCGGACGCAACGGCGCTCCACGTCATCGTGCGCGCGAGCCCCCCCTCCACGAGCCCGCGCAGCTCTGTCTCACCCGTTCCCTTGGTGCTGTCAGCAACAAAAGGGGGGGTGATAATTCACGCGCAATGCATCGAAAAGGGATTGAAAAAACTCGAGCGCAAATTCGTGCACGTCGCGGCCCCCCCTGCCGCTGAGGCCGAGCGCCGTCGTGAGGGGCTGCAAGAGAGGGGGTGAGATGCGAAGAGAAGGGGGGGGGTCGCACGGTTGAGGATGCGGGTCCGGAGGCCTTGAGGAGGTGCCAAAAGACTGTTTGAAGGGCGGAGAGGATAGAGGCGGGGCGGCCCTCAAGGGGGGGGGGGGGGGAGAGGATTACGCGACGGAAGAAGGGGGGGTGAAAGAGCGCCTGAAGATACGCGTTAAGATA
>JAIYDP010000087.1 GCA_027487435.1 Verrucomicrobiaceae bacterium
CGCCGCCATTCGCTGCCATCATTTGCCGCGCAAGGCATTTCAGACCTTGGGGCAGCATCTTTGGATGCAGCCCACTGCGGCCATGAAACGCCTTGCACATCAAAGCCTGGCAGCGACTTTCTGGCGCTCTACTTCGGATCTCGGGATAAATCATGAAGAAAACGTTATTCGCGAAAAAGCTTGCCCAAGAAAACGGGGCCGATGGATCCACCTTCGACGAATTCCGCCTCCGTTCCAATCTTTCGGCGATCCTCCTTGCCAT
Source organism: Verrucomicrobiaceae bacterium (assembly GCA_027487435.1). Lineage (GTDB taxonomy): Bacteria > Verrucomicrobiota > Verrucomicrobiia > Verrucomicrobiales > Akkermansiaceae > UBA956. The sequence continues at coordinate 263 of JAIYDP010000087.1, forward strand.
CTGCCACATTTTTAGCCCATCGAACAATACTCCGCACCACCTTGCGGTAGTCCCATTGAATCTGTGAGGGGGTTGGGTGGCACCAGCCAAAACAGGGATCCTCATCCGCCACGACCAACGAGATATGCCGAGGGCAAATGACACCGCGATCAGCCAAATGGGACTTCACCGCGATGTAAAGCTGAGCTTCCTGAAACAACATCGCGGTGGGTGGACTAAAGCGGAGCAGTTCGTCCACTAACCTGCGCAACCCCTCTCGGCTTTCCTCCCAGTCCGGAAGGTTGTAATCGCTGGTCTTAATGCCAGCAGCCTCGAGCTGTTCAATGAAGACCTGCTCGGACCGCAAGAGCTTCGGTTTACGGCGTTCTGCTCGCGCGAGCATCACGATGCGCTTGTGCCCGAGTTCGATCAATCGTTGCACTGCCGCCGTCTGACCAGGAATGATGATCGGAAACGCTGCCGCAATCGGAAGTCCTTCATGCCGGCCATACATCGCATGTGATGGGACTTTTTGCTGCGAGAACCATTCGATGACCTCTTGGGAAGCAGAAATGAGGATCCAAGCATCAGCAGGGTTCTGGCTCACATACTGCTCCACCTTAGCCACCTGCATGTTCAGATCCTTGAAAGATTTTCGCGTGAAATCGGCATCCATTCCTTCCGCTAGTAGCTCTGCCAAAAGGCTTGAAGTGTCTATGCACGAGCGGTCTTGTATCTCGTAAAGGAAAATCCTCACACGGATCTTCCGAGTTGTGAAGGCATCCCGATTCATAACAATTTGTCGTCGTTTTCCTTGCCCACAAGGAGCCAATATTCCCTCTGCTTCCAACTGTGCCATCGCCGCTCTCACGGTTCCACGCCCCACCTGCAAATGAGCCATCAACCAGCTCTCGCCCGGCAAGGTGGTTGTCCATATCCGGTCTCGAATTTGCTCCTGTAAGTATTCTGCTAACTGCGCGGATGAGGAGCGAATGCGTAAATTTTTCATACCAGCAACATGGTGGAATCAGGAGTAGTTGGCAATCACGAAAAATATTTTCACGCAGAGTCAAATTGTGAAGGTTTGGCGCGTCGGAAGAAATTTTTCTAAATTACAACGCGGATCACCCCATGCGACAGACCAACCTGAAGCTCTCGAATCACCTTCGCACCCGCCTCCTCAATGCTGGTCAAGTTGTTGCGTTTACGCTCGATCTGGCATGTAGCTCGCTGAGTCTGAACATTTTCCAGAAGTTATTGGATTTCTTCTGGATCAAACGGGGGCGCTGTTTGGATGAGCAGCGTCCCCAAACTCCCCACCGTACATCTCACTCGCCCTTCATCGCCGAAGCGAACAAACAATGCCCGGATCCCTACTTACCTCATTTCATAACGGCAATTGGTCGAGCAACAGCAACATCATCTTTCCTCTGAGACGCTCCAAAGTAAATATTCTTTCTCATTGTATCGATTTTTAGACCACCTCTTTCCATCATGATACGAAAAAAGATAAGACACAATTTCCTTGTTCTTGGGATTCCCTTGCTGGCGGTAGCCATGCTTATTTCGTGGCTGAAATTCCAAGATCCGTCGAAGCAGGCCAGTGGCTGGCACACCACGCGACATTCAGAAAATGTATCGCTCAGCAATGGATTAGCTCAAACGCCGCCCGTGATGCAGGCGACCAATCTTAGCGATGCCAAAGGAGTTCGTCCGACTGTTTGCTCCGTTTCAAAAATGGCTCCTCTAACAGAATCAAGCTACCAAGTACGCTCGGAGATGCGGGAAATTTCCGTATCCATTCGCGATCTTTACAGCACGGATTCGACCGCACCGCCAGAGTCGCTCCATTTCCCTCTCTTTGATGATAAGTTTGTCGAGCTAAAGGCGCTTCGCCATCAATCCATGGGGAAGGAGCAAGGCGTGGTGTTCGCTAAGGTCGATGGCGAAGTGGAAGGCGGGCACGTCCTACTCAGTTACGTCGGCACCGCGCTTGCCGGTATGATTCATCGTCCGTCACGCAAGGAGTTTTACGAAATCCGCACCGCCCCGGACGGACGATCCCACATACTGACGCAGCTTGATCCCGACAAGATGGGTCGATGTGCAGGATGTGCGCAACATCTGACCAAATAATCCCATGAAAATTACAATGAGAAATTTCTTTCTGGCACTCTTTTTCACCTATGCATTAACCGGCTTTGCCAATGGCGAAATTCTTTATTCCCACACCTTCGATGGCGATGGCAGCCCTCTGGAAGCCGTAGCCCCGGATGTGGCGAACACCGGCATCATCCTCGGAGCGGATCACGGCACTTCATCGGCGAACTGGAACGACGCTGGCGTGAATCAGGACGGCACGTTTGATGAAATGATTTACAATAGCAGTGTTCACGCCGCTCCGGCCGAATTACCATTCACTCCAGTGAGCGGTTTCATCTACACTCTGAGGTTCACCGGCACCGTCTCTGGCACCGGACCGAATTGGCTCGGCGGCGGGTTTATCAATCGATCCAACGCTCCCTCCACCGACAATTTTACCGCTTCGCCGTTGCTGTATGCTTTCACTCGGCCTGGAACGTCAGAATCCACCAAGCAGCACGCGAGCTACGATCCTTATGGGTTTCTACGCTTTGCCGGAACCGGACGTTTCGGCACTTCCACGAACACAACCTCACCTTCCACGATCACCATCGAGCTCAACACCGTCGGCGGCAATAACAATTGGGATGTGAGATGGCTGGTGAATGGCACGCAGTTTTTTTCCAGCACAAACATTTCAGATGATACTCGGATCAACATGAAAGGTGTAGGCATCGCAGGTTTCACCGTAGCGGATATCCAGTCCTTGTCGCTCGAGGTGACACTTCCGCCCATTACCATTCAAAGCCTTTCTCCTCAGGGAAATGGGATCTATCCGCAAACCAATCTGACGGCGACCTTCAGCGAGACCATCGCTCTTGCCGACAGCGGCACCATCTCTCTCATCGACAAGACGGACGGCTCGGACACGCGGATCATCAATCTTCCCAATCCCTCTCAACTATCTGTTTCCGGCACCAGCCTGATCATCAACCCCACCACAGCACTGGAGCTTGGCACCAACTACGAAGTGGTGATCAGCGCTGGCGCGATCCTCCGCAGTGGTTCCACGGTGAGTCCCTTCACCGGCACTACAGCGAACCAGTGGACTTTCCGCACCGCCGATCCAGACCCTACTGCGCCACTCATCACCGGGAGATCACCCGCGGACAATGCCACAAATGTTCCATACAACTCGAACATCGTCGCAACCTTCGATGACAGCATTGTCGCCGGATCGGGTATGATCACTCTGAGAAACCTCACCAATGCATCGCGCAGCCGGACGATCGCCGTCACCGATGCATCCCAAGTCACGATTTCCGGCAAGATTCTAACCATAGATCCGAGTTTCCCTTTGGATGCCGATACCGATTATGCCGTGCAGATTTCCACGGGCACCGTCCGCAACTTCGCGGAAGTCCCATTTGCCGGAATTCCGGAGACGAATGTCACCTCATGGAACTTCCGGACAGGCCCACCGAGCGTGGTTGACATTCTCATCGCCTATACCCCCAACACGTTGGCATACCACGGAACGGAGGCCGGCGTGATGGCTCATATCCAAGCCTGTATCGCCAGCACGAACGATGCGTATGCCCAAAGCGGAGTAACTGGACAAATACGGCTCGTCGGCACGAAACTCGTGAATTACACCGAATCTACAAACGACTACTTCCGGGATGTGGATCGGTTGATTCATACTTCCGACGGCCACTTGGACGAGCTCCATGCCTTGCGGAACGAAACGGGCGCGGATCTTGTCTGCCTATTGCGCAAAGGAAATGTCTCGGGAATCTGGGGAGTCGGCAAGATACCACTCAGCACCAGTGGATCAGCGAACCTCGGATTCTCTATTGTGACAACCGAAGCGGCTTTGGCGATCTACGCCTTTGCCCACGAACTCGGGCACAACATGGGTCTGGGCCATGGACGCGGCGACGATACCACGTATGGGATTTTTCCGGATTCCCACGGACATCGATTCAACGGCACATCTGGAACCCAGTATCGTACGATCATGTCGTATGACCCAGGAACGCAATCTGGCCGATTTTCCAATCCAGACGTAACTTACGATGGTGTCGCCACGGGTGTGGGTCCGCCAAGCGCACCCAATTCCGCGAATGCTGCCCGAACCCTGAGCATCATGATGCCAGTTCTTGCTGGATATCGCACCGCTGGCACGTGGCTTGGCGCGTCGAAAAATTGGGATGACACCAGCCTCTGGACGGACGGCGTTTTCCCCAACGGCGTGGACGCGGGAGCCAACTTCACCGGTACAGACATCACGGCGGATCGTAGCGTCGCTCTCAATGGCAACCGCAGCGTCGGCCACATGGTTTTCACGGATACTGGCATTAGTTCCCACAACCTGACGCTGTCCGGAAACACTCTTACCCTTGATGTCAGCAGTGGCACCCCAATCATCGATGTCACGCAAGCCGCTCGCACTCTCAGTATCTCAAGCGCGATCGCTGGCAATGAAGGTCTGATGAAAATCGGCTCTGGTCGCCTTATCCTCTCTGGTGGAAATACTTACACGACCAACACTACCACCAATGGCGGAATCCTTCAGTTCGCAAGAACCAGTTCGCTCTACAACGGCGGCACCTCCAACTGGACAAAAACGAGGATTTTCGTCAACAACGGTGGCACCATCGCCTTCAATGTAGGCGGCACCAACGAGTTCACCACGGCAAACGTCACCACGTTGCTGAGCGGACTTGGCGGAGCGGTGAACAACAACGGTCTCCGCGCTGGCTCCGCCATCGCCTTCGATACCACGAATGCGAGTGGCGGCACATTTACGATTTCCAATGCCATCGCCAACACCACAGGCACAGGTGGCGGGGCCATCGGTCTGCGAAAACTTGGCAACAACACCTTGGTTCTTTCCGGTATCAACACCTACACCGGCTCCACCCATGTCGATCAAGGTACCCTCTCCGTCACCGGTTCCCTTGGTGCCAGCTCCGTCAATGTCAATGGCGGCACGCTAGCTGGCAACGGCAACTTCGGTGGCAATGTCACCATCGCCGCTGGCGCAATCCACTCTCTGACAGTCGCCTCGAATGCCGCAAGCCAAGACACCAGCGCGATTACGGGAACACTCGCGATGGCAGGAAGCACGCTGAACCTAGTAGCCCCGTCCCCACCCTCAGCAGGAGTGTACGTGCTCGCTACCGCCACCGTGAACATCACAGGTATGCCCAGTACCATCAACTACAACGGCATCCCCGGCACCATTTCTTTGGACACCGCGAGCAACCCGAAACGATTGTTGCTCACGGTCTCTGCTAACCCCTATCTCGCATGGGCTCAGCAATCCTTTACCCATCCCTTCACCCTCACCGCTCCCACCAACAACCCGGATCACGATCCGCTAAACAACCTCCTTGAATTTGCCTTCGGCAGCGATCCTACGATCGCAGGCGCGACCCTTCGCTACAGTCCCGGCGGAGCTGTTACCTCCGGCGGTCCACCCATCACCATGAACTTCTCTGAGGGCGGTGGTGACGATTTTCGTGCCATCTTCACCCGTCGTAAGGATCATATCGCGGTCGGCCTCTCCTACAGCGTGCAATTCAGTGCCGATCTCGTTCACTGGGTCACTAGCACTACCACGCCGACTATTTTGTCAGGCAGCGGCTCAGCCAATCCCGCCCACATCGAAGCCGTCTCCGTGTCCTATCCCCTACTCATTCCCGTCCCCGGCGGTGGCGAAAAAAAACCGACCTTCTTCCGCGTTACTGTCGCCATGCCCTAGCAATCACATTTTCGCTCTCAGGTTTCGGCAAGAATCAAACCATGCCACCAAAAGTACAGTTTTTTCTTGTCATTCGATAAGAACCCTATCATCAAAAGTGTCCACACACTTGATGTGATTCTACCTATGAATACACCAGAAACCCTAGTTTACAACGCGTTGGAACAATTCTTTATTGAAACACCCTCTTGGGGTTATGCCGATACTGGCACTCGTTTTGGCAAATTTCACCAGCCAGCGGCAGCCATCGATATGGCGGATAAACTCGCCGATGCGGGTCAGGTTCATCGCCTCACGGGTTGCTGCCCCACAGTGGCTACGCACGTTCTGTGGGACTTTCCTGATCTCAGCAAAGCTGCTGAAATCGCTGCCGTAGCATCACAACACGGTGTGCGCATCGGCTCCATCAATCCAAATTTGTTTCAAGATCAAGAATACAAACTCGGCAGCGTGGGCAATCCCGATGAAGCCGTGCGAGCTAAAGCCGTTCAACACATTTGCGATAGCATCAATCTCGGCAAGGAACTCTACAGTCGTGCGGTATCGCTGTGGTTTGCCGATGGCACGAACTACCCGGGACAGGACTCGATCCGCGCTCGCAAGCACCGTTTTGAAAATGCCCTACGCGAGGCTCACAGTCACCTCGGCCCCGATCAGATCTTACTCGTAGAATACAAACCTTTTGAGCCAGCTTTCTATCAAACCGACCTTGCCGACTGGGGCATGGCGTACATGATGTCAAAAATCGCTGGCCCACAGGCAAAAGTTTTGGTCGATACCGGACACCACTACCTTTCCCAAAACATCGAACAAATCGTCGCATGGTTACTCGATGAGAACATGCTCGGCGGTTTCCACTTCAATGATCGACGCTACGCCGATGACGACCTCACCCTCGGCTCCATCGATCCCTATCAAATTTTCCGCATTTTCCACGAAATCCATTTCTTCGCTTGGGAGCGCGGCGGTGTGTATCCGACCATCGAATACATGATCGATCAATCGCACAACCTCAAGCCGAAGATCGAGGCGATGATTCAAACGGTCACCACGGCACAAGAACTCTACGCTAAAGCCGCTCTCGTCGATCACGAAGCAATGGTGCGCTATCAGGCTCAAGGTCGCATCATCGATGCCGAAATGTGCTTGAAAAAAGCCTTCAACACCGACGTAAGTGCAGCGATGGGTGAATGGCGTAAATCCCACGACCTGCCCGTAGATCCCTTAGCCGCACATCGTGCTAGCGGCTACGAATTAGCGGCAGCCACTGAGCGCAGCGCTCGCCGCATCGCTCTAGGACTGACCGGCGGATCTAGCTACGCCTGATTTTTTTCTCAACCCAAAATAACCCATGACCGAGGAACCACAAATCGAAGCCGCCAGTGCTGGTGGCGAATACGAACGCGAACCCGTGCCAGCCAAGGCACAAAAAGGCCCCGGTGCATTTTGGGGCATGTATGCTGGAGAACACGCAGCTGGCACAGAGTTCATGATCGGGCCTCTCTTTCTTGCAGCTGGTGCTAGCTTAAAAGATCTCATGCTCGGCTTGCTGTTAGGCAATTTACTCGCCGTGCTGACATGGCGCTATCTGGTGCTGCCCATCGCCATGAATCGCCGCCTGACACTCTATTATCAGCTCGAAAAAATCGCTGGTGGCTCCCTAGTGAAGTTCTACAACGTGATCAATGGAGTGTTGTTTTGTTTCCTCGCAGGAGCGATGATCACCGTTTCCGCTTCTGCCATCGGAGTGCCATTCGATGTGCGCTTTGAAGTTCCGGAAAATATCTTCGGTCTCGCATCCGCGAGTTTCACCATGATCGTTGTCGTCGTCGGCATCCTCATCGCGCTAGTGGCGGCCGCCGGATACGAGATGGTATCGCGCGTGGCAAACATCGCCGCTCCGTGGATGATTTTGGTATTTGCCATGTGCGGCGTCGTTTCGCTGGCGCAGATGCAAGTGTCTGATTATGCGGGATTGGAAAAGGTATGGAACGAAGGTGTGACTTTCGTTCAGACCACCAATGGAGCCGAAAACTTTGGCTTCTGGAAGATCGTGATTTTCGCCTGGCTGTGCAATGGTGCAATGCACTTCGGCATGGCGGACCTAACCATATTCCGTTTTGCCAAAGCCAAATCCGCAGGCTGGGCTCCGTCGATTGGGATGTTTCTCGGTCATTACATGGCTTGGATCTGCGCGGCGCTGATGCTGGCTGCCGTGCTTGCAACGCAACCGCAAGCTGCATTGAGCGGCGGCAAGGTGCAGGCTGACCCAGGGTTCCTCGCCTACAATGCACTGGGCTGGACCGGTATCATTTGCGTGATCATCGCCGGATGGACCACAGCGAATCCAACGATTTATCGTGCCGGGCTTGCATTTCAGTCGCTATTTCCCCGTAATTCGAAGGCCTACCTCGGCGTGCTAGTGGCGGGCGCGGTGGCCACCATTGCTGGAGCATTCCCCAATCTTTCAGGCAAGTTGTTAGGCTTCGTCGGCACCTACGGCACCATTCTCGGCCCTATGGGTGCGATCATTTTTGTCAACCACTACTGCGGCAAATCAATGGGCTTCATTACCGATGCTGCCGATGCGCGACGCAGCTCCTTCAATCTGGCAGTGCTCCTCGCTTGGCTGATTCCGGTGGTGCCTGCTCTCTACCTAATTTTCTATCAAAACTACTTCGCCGCCTACTGCGTAATCCCTGCATGGCTTGCCGCTGGACTGCTCTACATCGTCCTCGCCAAAGTTCTTCATCCTCAAAAATCCTAACTCATACCCTGATGAAATTTCTTTTTCCTGTCGTCTGCCTGATCGCACTTGCACTCGTCGCTATACCACCGTGCTTGCATTTGAGCGGCTCGATGCCTGAACTTGATTCGGTGAAAAAAATGATGCTCTTCGGCACAGTGCTATGGTTCATCGCCGCACCACTGTGGATGAAAGCTCCTCGCTGAAACAGCACAACATCCCAGCGGTGAAATCGAACGCTGCTAGACATCCCCCTGAGCGAAATCTCCGATCCTGCATCTCACCCGCAGCTCGAATGATCGCGACCAAGTGCTGCTTCAGCTAGAAGATTGGCTCATAAAAAAAGGCGAGTGGGTCTTTTCGATAGATCCATCTGGCGAATGGCACATGACCTTTACTTGTTATTCCGTTTTGACGCCATAAGTAAAAACAGCAGACTTTTCGATGAGGCACCCCGTAACTCTCATCCCCACGTAACATCAACGGCTGAAATTTTATGCTTTATGTGAAAGGAATGCATTCCTAGAATCTTATGAGTTCTTATCATGCAATTTCCGTATACGAACAGCCATCGCCTACTTGGGTACGGAGCTCTTGCAACCGCCATCCTAGCCTGCCTTTTCATCGCCTCATCGCTTTCCGCGAAACCGAAGACGGAAAAGGACTGGGCTTACCTCGACAACGGCACGATCCGCATCGGCGTGGACAAGAGCCGCGGCTCGGCCATCGGTTATTTCGCCCTATCCAAGGATAAACGCAACCTTCTCAACCATCACGACGAAGGACGTTTCATCCAGCAATCCTACTACGGCGATGCTGATGGCTCAAAGTGGGGGAAAAAGGATTGGAGGTACAATCCAGTGCAAGGCGGCAGCTACAAAGGCGAGGACGCCAAGACACTTGAGTTTTGGCAAAAGAACAACGAACTCTTCGCCAAGGTCGAGCCGCTGCACTGGGCGAACGCCAAAACATGTCCCGAGGCCATCATGAAACAGAGCATCACACTCGACGGAGCGGTCGCGAAAATCCGCATGCAAATGCATTATACTGGTCCCTCACAAAAAGCTGGGAGACATCAGGAAATGCCCGCAATGTTTGTGGACTACCTCCTACCTCACCTCATGTTCGAGAAAGACGGCAAACTGGTAAAACACTCACCCGCCGATCTCGGAAAAAATCTAAAACCTGAGGGCATCAGCTACAGCACCGAGTGGCTCGCATTCGTGGACGACAAGAATTGCGGCATCGGCATCCACACGCCGGGCACAAAGGACGCGGTCACCTACCGCCACAAAGGCAACGGCTCCACCGGCCCTGAAGGTTCCGCCTGCTCCTACGTAGCGCCGATCCGCACCATCAAGCTGGAAACGGGAGCTACCATCGACTACGAATTCTTCCTGACCATCGGCACACTGGAAGAAATCCGCGCACGTTTTGATAAACTCAAGAAACCATGAAATCCATCCTTTTACTGCTCTTCACTTGCGTGCTCGCCCACGCCCACACCACCGCCGATCCCAAGATCAGCCACCAAACCAACCCGCTGGGTGTGGATGATGCGAAGACCCGCCTTTCATGGCGCATCGATGGTGATGAACCGAGCCTCGCTCAGACCGCTTACCAAATTCTCGTCGCCAGCTCGTCTGGGCTACTTGCACCAGGCAAGGCGGATCTCTGGGACAGCGGCGAAGTGAAATCCACCAGCAACGTCGCAAACTATGCAGGAAAACCCCTACCCTCCTCCACATGGATCCACTGGACAGTCCGCACATGGGCCGGTGAAAAGGCATCGGAATGGACGGCTCCGCAGAAATTTCTCACCGCCCGCATTGGCTCGCAACCGCAGCAACCATTTATCTCCTTCAAGGATGCCTCGCCGATCCACAAGGATCGCAACAAGCTCCACCTCCCGCCCGCCCGCTACTACCGCGACACCTTTGACACCAAGAAAAAAATTGTAAGTGCCATCGCCCATGCCTCGGCTCTCGGGATCTACGAACTGCACGTCAACGGTAAGCGCGTCGGCGACTCGTATTTTGCCCCTGGCTGGACGGATTACGCGAAGCGCGCTTACTACAACACCTACGACCTCACTCCCCTCCTCAAGGACGGCGCAAACGCGATTGGTGCCATCGTTGCGGACGGCTGGTATGCTGGATACGTCGGCTACGGCAAACTCGTCGGCTACGGCCCAAACAAAACGGGCCGCAACATTTATGGAAAAACTCCATCGCTCATGGTCGAGATCCACCTCACCTACGATGACGGTAGTAGCGAAACCATCGGCACCGATCCCACTTGGAAAACCGCCACGGGTCCAGAATACGAGGCTGATTTCCTGATGGGCGAGGCCTACGATGCCCGCAAGGAAATGCCCGGCTGGGCCACATCTTCCTTCGATGACTCAAAATGGGAAAACGCGATTTTTGCCAAAGGAAACGGTTCTCACATCCAGCCCTTTAGCGATGCATTCATCAAAAATGAAAAGCGTGAGTTCGGCTTCGTCCGTCCGCCAGTCTTCGAGGCATATCCCGCGCAACCCGTGCGCATCACCCAAGAACTTCCCGCGAGATCCGTGAAACAAATCAAACCCAGCACATGGATTTTCGATATGGGGCAGAACTTCGCCGGCAACGTTCGCCTCAAGGTGAAAGCCGAAGCCGGAAATACCTTCGTCCTGCGTTTTGCCGAGATGCTACATCCCGATGGTCGCATGATGACCGAGAACCTTCGCCAGGCCCGCGCCACCGATACCTACATCGCGAAAGGCGATCCCAACGGCGAAACATGGACGCCGCGTTTCACCTTCCACGGTTTTCAGTTTGTCGAGATCACGGGCTTCGACTCCGAGCCACCGCTCGACACCGTCACGGGCGTGGTCATGCATTCCGATACGAAATTCACCTCCGGCTTCGAATCCTCCGATCCAGTAGTGAACAACGTTTTCCAAAATGCCGTTTGGACGCAACGCGCCAACTGGATCGAACTGCCCACCGATTGCCCGCAGCGCGATGAACGTCTCGGCTGGACTGGTGATGCCCAGATCTATGCTGCCTCGGCCGCGATCCACGCCGATGTCGCCGCATTTTTCCAAAAATGGCTGCGCGAACTGAACGAGGCCGTCACCAAGGAAGGCTACTACCCGTCGTACGCTCCGTATTGCTTCGGCCACGGCGGAGCGATCCACGGCTCTGCATGGTCGGATGCGGGAATCATCGTGCCCCATTCACTCTGGAAAGCCACCGGCGATACATCATTCTTCACCGCTCACTGGCCGACGATGAACCGTTTTATGGAAGCCCGCAAAGCGCACGATCCCGAAATGAAGGGCAAGGGCTTCGGCGCCCCGTGGGGCGATTGGCTGAACCTGAATGACCCCACCCCAACCTCTTATGTGGAACTAGCCTACTTCACCAAGACTTCACAGATGATGGCGGAAATGGCCACCGCGCAAGGACGGAAAGAAGATGCCGCGAAATATCGCCAGTGGACGGAAACCATGCGCGCCAATTTCCGCACCCAGCACCTCAAGCCCGATGGCACGATCCAGCCCGAATCGCAATCCGCCTACGTCTTCGCCCTCGACTGCGGACTTCTAACAGATCCCTCTGAGCGGAAAAAAGCTGGCGACCGACTCGCCGCATTGATCCGCTCGAAGGCGGGCGACAAGAACACCGGTATGACCACTGGCTTCCTCGGCACCAAGCCACTACTACCAGTTCTTACCGAAACGGGTCATCTCGATCTCGCCGTCTCGATGATGCAATCAAGAAAGTATCCCTCATGGGGCTACGAGGTGAAAAACGGTGCGACCACGATCTGGGAACGCTGGAACTCCTACACCGAAGAGCACGGCTTCGGCGGCGCGGACGGCAAGATGAACGCCGCGATGAATTCCTTTTCCCACTACGCCTTCGGCGCGGTCACCGAATGGATGATGACCACCCTCGCTGGTATCGCCCCCGCCGAGCCGGGCTACTCGAAAATCCGTCTTCACCCGCATTTCCCCTCCGCAAATGCGACCAAAGAAACGGAAACCATTTCATGGATCAAGGCGCACCACGATTGCCCGCACGGGCGTATCTCCATCTATTGGAAGCGCCAGGACGACGGATCATTGCTCTACGAGGCCACCATCCCACCCAACACCATCGCCGAACTCACCTTGCCAAAAACCTCGCCTTGGGGCGGAGCGGACGCCACACCCGTCGTTCAAAAACTCTCACCCGGATCGCACCGTTTCGTGATCGCGAAATGACTTGCCGATACCACTTAGCGAATTTTTCTAGAAGCGGCATTTTTTCCCCGTCACCATGAGAACCTTCCCTCTCCACAATGTGATCCCGACATTTCTGCTGGGTGCATCCTTATGTCTCTTTGCCGTGGAGGAATGCACCGTGCGAACCGAAGACACCGGGGCTGCTCTGGTCAATCCGGGCATGGGCTGGACGATGCATTTCTACTCGAATGTGCCGCACAATTACGGATCAAAGCTCACACCTGCGGACACTCTTGATGACTTTCCCGGGCTCTCGACTGCCTATTTGCGGTTGCCTTGGGCCTACTTGGAGCCCGAAGAAGGGAAATTCAACTGGGCCATGCTCGACACCCCCGCCCAGCGCTGGATCTCCAAGGGCAAACGCATCGCCCTACGGTTCACCACTTCCGAAAACTGGATGAGTTACGCCACCCCAGTGTGGGTCAAGAACGCCGGCGCGAATGGTGTTTTCTATCAATTCAACAAAGGCCCCGTGGCCAAGTCGAACAACTGGGATCCCATTTTTGATGACCCGATTTACCTAAAAAAACTCGATGCCTTTCTCGCAGTAGCAGCCAAGCGATACGACGGAAATCCGAACGTCGAATTCATCGATGTCGGCACCTACGGCATGTGGGGCGAAGGTCACACCTTCATGAGTAGCAGACAGGATACCCTCGAGATCCAGAAGCTGCACATCGACCTCCATCTCAAGCACTTCAAAAAAACCTTACTCTGCATCAGCGATGATTTCGCCGGTCATAACAAGCCGGGAAAAACCTTTCCCATCACCGACTATGCCTTGTCCCGCGGAGTGACTCTGCGCGACGATAGCATTCTCGTTCAGCCACCGCCAAAATCGTGGTATCACGCCGAATTAGCTCAAGCTTTTTGGCCGAAATTTCCCGTGATTCTTGAGCATGAACACTACGCAGGCTCCAAGGTTCGCAAGGCTTGGAGCGGCGACTTGCTGCTCAAATCGGTCGAGGATTATCACGCCAGCTTTATGTCGATTCACGGCTGGCCACGCGATGTGCTCACCGAAAACCGCGAGACGATCAACAAGATCAACCAACGCATGGGCTATCGGCTGCAACCGCTTGAGGTGACTTGGTCAAAGTCGGTAAAAATTGCCGCTTCCGATGACTTCAAAGTCAAATGGACATGGGCAAACAAGGGTGTTGCTCCCTGCTATCCTGGAGGCTTCCCGTGCCTGACTCTTAAGGACGCCGAGGGCGGCATCGTCGCCGTGCTCACCGACGAATCGTTCGATACGCGAAGCCTCCAAGTCGGACCGCCCGGAGAGGCCCCGATCTCTGAAATGATCCGTAGCTTCACGATCGGACTAACCGCGCCAGCCACCAAGCCGGGCAGCTATGAATTGTTCATCTCCGTCGGAACACGCGATGGCACGCCGCAGATCGCCCTGCCGATGACCGGTGATGATGGCCAGCGCCGCTACCGTGTCGGCTCGGTCACGCTGGAAAAATAGGATAAACCCGAGATTCATGGCCGGCATAGGCTGCATCCAATCGTAAGATGCTGTCCCATGTCTGAAATGCCTTGCGCGGCAAATGATCGCGGCGTTCGGATTTCGGATCTCGGGTTTACGGCTTGATTTTTGTGGCAACCCTTACTTCGACTCAGGGCGGATCGAAGATTGCCCAGTGCCGCCTTGTTGGTCTCCGTTTTTGATAACGTCGGCAAGCCATTCCCTCGCTTGTGTACGATACTTGCTTTCTTTGTGCATCCACAGATCCGTGTGCGGGTGGATGACCTTACCTTCGGGAATATCAAATATTTCCGCCACGGGAACCGCTAAAAATCTGAAGCGACCGATGTCGAGATTCTCCCGAAGGTAATTGGCGCCCATCCCGCAAACAAGAACCGGTCTGCCCTTCAGTCGTGCCAACCTTGTAAGAGCCGAAGCGCGATCGCTTTCGGGATACCCCCAAGTCTCATTCTGTCCATCGAAGTGATCGTGAGTCACCATACCTATCCAGAATGATGCGATTTCCTCATCAGCTAGCCCGATATAGCTCGCGCCAATTGCGCCGCGCGAAAAGCCGCAGATGACCATTTTAGCGGGATCACCCCCGAACTCGGCGCAGATGCGGGGAAGATTGACTTTACAATAGTCAATGGTGGCTTGCCTATCACCCCACCAGGTACGCGCATTGGTCAGACGATCTTTTTCGACATACGGCATGCTTACCCAGATAAAACCCTGGCCGCTACTCATCCCGTATCCCAAATTCGCGTCTTTGACCTCCCCTGTCGATCCCGATACGACATGTTTGTTGCCCGTATATTCCACGATCACAGGATACTTGCCGCCCGGTTTCCAGTCGCGGGGTAAATACAGCGCATGATAAACTTCCGTTCCTTTGTATTCCAGAGAAACCTGCCGAACTCGTTTGCCTGAGCCAGGTTTGTCATCCGTCATGACTGGTGTCGTCAGGTCAAATGCCATGGCACTTGCTCCGATTGCAACCGTGACGAGAAATGCAAAGGCTTTTCGCAAGGGAACAATCATGGGAGCATTTTCTCGATTCTTGTCTAACGATGACGCGGCTTCTTAACGATTCTTTTCCGTATGGTGTTTGATATGATTCAGAACTCGAAGGTGGATGCGATGGATGATCTCATCGGAAACCAAACCCCAGTAGAACTCAGGTGAAATACTGTGGGAATACCATGTAGTGCCCTCCAGTAAAACCTGATCGCCCTGCTGGGACAGTCGAAACTGCCCCCTGTCCGATACCATGTGACCGTGTAGATGTGGAGCATGCAAATCCTTATACAAGGAAAGCTCATTCATGGGTGGGGGATTCTCTGTCACATCGAAGGAAAGACGATGGGGCGCATCCCATTCCGTAATCGGCTCCACGAAACTTCCGGTGGAAAACACACAATAACGAATCGCGCCTACCCCGTCGCCTTCGATTCGAGCCTTGATCGGATAAGCAATTCCAAGACGGAAAATCATACCCGGCTTCTCTGTGATTTCGGGGAAAGCAATCACTGTATCCCAAACGTCTTCGATTTGTCCATCAATGAGGACTGACGTGGTAACCTCGCGGATCACTGGCGCGGGTTTAGTCGCATGTTCAAATCCGACAAGCAACGGGAACGAAAGTGATAGCAACGAAGTAATCGTGGTGCCAGTAGCCCCACCAACGGAAGATCCGACTAGCCGCCCCAAAGCAGCACCTATCAAGGCCAGAACAAGAGCGAGCGGTAGAGCCATGAGTAAGCAGATCAGCCCATCTAACGCGAAAATCAAAATTAGCCCACCGAGAGAGAGAATGCTAAGGCACGATACACCATAAGCGCTGCCAAATGACTTTTGCCTCCGATAACACCAGGCAAATGCGGCCATAAAGCTAACGATGATGGGAAGGCCAAGAAAGAGGCTCCATCCATACTGCTCGAAAGCCCGAACAGAAAGTGCTGCGCCTCCAAGCCCGACAAATGCGGGAAGAAGAATCGCCGTGGCTTTGTTGTTTAGTGTGCGCTTCATCTGTATCTTGACGTGAACGGTGATATGGGGACCCTGGAGAATCAAGCTCCAATTCAACTTGGGACGCTATCGCCGATTGCCTCGCATGGCGGCTTCTACTACTTGGATTCAATCCAAGATCCGAAGTAGAGCGCCAGAAAGACACTACCAGGCTTTGATGGGCAAGGACAATATGATGGAATACCCGCTTCCAAGTGCCAACGTTGATCGCGGGTTTGAGGTTTAAATCAGGTAGGAGCATCGAAAACAGAGGTGCTAGTGGGTATTGCCATGCACGTCTTGTTCGGTTTCTTCGTTGGTGATTAGCACCTCGGAATGCCTAAGATCCGAACATTCTATCAGGAACGTAGCACCGCTCTCGAACAACAATTCGTGAATCAAGAGCCCGTCGTGTCCGAGTCGGATCTCGTGGGTGAAAAGGTCACCATGTGCGGTGTGATCGAATCTCTGCTCACCGTAATGAGGAGGGGCGCTAAACGTGTAAAGAGTCACACCGCTGTAGTGAAGGTGAATCCGCCTGTCATGAAATGGTCCAAGCAAACTTATAGAGACCTCCATCCTGCGAATCTCCTTACGCTCGCCATTGGCAACTTCACGAACGATCAAAGACTCAAGCCACGAATCATGGAGTGAACTGTGAGAACTCAGGTCGAAATAGCGTGTATCCGAAGCAAAGCAATAAACATGCTCTGGAATCTTGCCCCGGATGGTTTCAATGTAGGCGGAATAACTAGTGAAGTCGATACCCTCGGTCTCCGAGTTTAAGATGTGCTCCATGTCTTAGTTTATTTACCGAATGAATAGGCCATCCAAGGCCGGGAGTAAAGCCCGAATTCAAACAGGAGCTTTACCGCAGTCGTATGAGCTAGCTTGCTCTCCATCTTTTTGATTAGTAGAGGCTGTCGGGGTCGCCTCGATATTCTTTAGGTCGCTTTGTTTGTATTGCTCGCTGCCTATCCCACTTTGGCTTCTGATTAGCAGCCCAAAAGATGATGCCAATTCCGACCAGAAATAGAAGTCCTGCGAAGCCCCACGCATAATGAAGGCCGAAATGAAGGGTAAGATGGAAGCAACCCCAAATCCAAAATGCAGCTCCGAGCAGCGTTCCGATCATTACTCCTGAGCTATCGGGTTGAGTGTCTGTCGTTAAAAGAAGAAGTGGAATCCCGAATCGAAATAGTAGTCCTAAGACTATCAGCACGCCCGCCATCGCCCCATGGTGCTGAAAGCGTGGCTTCTGTGCGTAGTAGTCAGGAGACTGCGATCTTGTACTATCAATCTTCTTGTAAGCCATTTCTTTGGAGAACGATTAAGCTCTGGCACACCCACTAGCGGGAGCCAACGTTGATCGTGGGTTTGAGGTTGAAATCAGGTGAAACATCGAAAACAGAGGGACTGGTGGGTGTTGCCATGCACGTCTTGATGGGCATTGCGGTTTCTGGGAATTGGACTTGCGATGTCATACTGCGGCAGACGCTACCGCTGCGATGTTGAGGGCCACATAGGAAATAGCAAGCAGTCCTGCGAAAACAAGGCAGAACGCAAGTGCAGAACAGCGCGGTCGAGCCCACAACTGAAATCCTATCAGGGCGAGCAGGGCGATTCCCGGGAAAACGGTGCCGAGAGCAACGTAGCCGATCATGGAGCCGTGAGACAGCCAGATAAGAACAACCGTGGCGACGACGTAGCACACAAAACTGGCATAAAGCACTCTATCTCTTGATCGGAATTTCATCGAGGTATCGCTATTCGTGGGTTGGTTGATGCATTACGAATGATTGAGTGGTTTACTTTTCTTGCCTAACGTCAAAGAGTACGCAACCCTGTCACCGATGGCGTGTGTCGAACGCGGTGCTGAGGTTGAAATGAGAAAAAGGCCTGTAAGCTTGGCGACTGATAGAAGTTGCATGTCTCGGCTTGTTGACTTTTCTTCATTGGTGTTAGGTTAATTTTACTGCCACCAGAACCATAAGGCTTGGTCATCGTCACCTCTGATACTGTAGTCACCCTCGCCCTTCTCAATGTCCGATACTCCTGCGAGAAGTCGGGAGATCTGCTCCCGAGAGCATGTAAGAATGAAGGTCGTGTCCTGCTCCTCCCATCGAAAAGTATTTGGTGCTAGAGATGATGCCGTATGAACTTGGAGCTTCCGACCTCCAAAGTATCTAGCTTGTCCCCCTTGGTTGTTCGGAACCGAAAGAACAGCCATATCTGGCACAGTAAGAGTAAACGATACGCAATCAAGAATTTTGCTGAGACGATCACGGAGAACTCGGCAGCCCACAGCATCAGCACTTAGGTGATACCCCGGATAGTTCCGAATGTTGTCCGTGTAGCGCCAAATGCAGATCTTCATATTCTGAGCCAACGTCTAGCTCATCCACGGCGGGGTGGGAAGCCCGAATTCAAACAAGGACGTTACCGCCGTTGGATGTGCCGCTTTGTTGGCATTATTTGTTGAAGTAACCTGCGTAGAGTAATAAGGCTGCGATTAATACCCATAGAATCCAGAGCCGAAACGCTAAAAAGATCAGAAAACCTATCCCCACTCCGAATATTAAAGAGCATAGCCCTCTACCGAATAAATCCATATCGGCAAGAGCTGGCCTAGTGAATGACCAGCAAAAAACGATGACAAAGCCTAGCAACAGACAAGGCTTAAATAACGCCTGCGCTCCACCTTTGCTTTGATTTTGCTTGCCGGACTTGCTCGTTGGGGAAAACCTAGTGAAATATCCAAGACCAGCGCAGTGGGAACAAGTTTCCGGTTTTGTATGACCTTTATATGTCACGCCTGAGCCATGACAGATGCAACACGTTTCTTTTTCCATTGTATTGGTAATTTATTTGATGGGCATGAAAAGGATTCGTAATGTCATTCTGCAATGCACATGGAATACATGTGCTACTACTACACCATTTATGGTGAAAAATAAGTCATTTTTTGAAGTCCGTTGCTGTATTTGTGTGAAACTTTTGTCACATTAGTGAAAACATTGCGCGTATTTGACACAAACCTTGCTCAAAATGAGTCTGAGTAGGCTCGTGGACTGTCTGCCACGTGCTACATCCCGCGCACAAGCCCCCAAAATTCCCTTGCCATTCCCCCCGCATTTAGGACAGCATTCTCTAGGGATTGGTACGATCTCCAAAAAACATCAATAAAACCAAAACCATGTATGACATTTTCGCCAA
Organism: Verrucomicrobiaceae bacterium; assembly: GCA_027487435.1. GTDB lineage: Bacteria > Verrucomicrobiota > Verrucomicrobiia > Verrucomicrobiales > Akkermansiaceae > UBA956. The sequence continues at coordinate 19,815 of JAIYDP010000087.1, forward strand.
CTGCCAGAACATGTATCTCACCGTGCCTACCGTTTCGCACATGCCGCGACTGCGGCCCGTGTCATCCGCGACCTAGGCTAACGCGAAACCGTATCCAGTGAAGAAGCCATCCCGCCTCCGCCGCTCCCCTCACTGCCGACCGATCACGATTCCATCCCACAGTACACCATGAGTAAGTCATCAAAACACACCATCGAAGTGCTAGGAGCCTCAGTCGCTGTGCGTTCGCAGAAAAATCAGGACATTTTTTGCCTGACGGACATCGCCAAATACAAGAATCCGGATCATCCAGACGATGTGATCCGCAATTGGTTGCGCAGCCGCAGCACCGTCGAGTTTCTGGGGCTATGGGAACGGCTCAATAATCCAAGTTTTAATCCCGTCGAATTCGACGGGATTAGAATGCAGACCGGCTTGAATAGTTTCGTGCTCACACCGAAACAATGGATCGAAAAAACAGGAGCAGTGGGCATCACATCAAGTGCCGGTCGATACGGCGGCACCTACGCCCACAAGGATATCGCCTTCGAATTTGCCTCTTGGGTTTCTATCGAATTCAAGCTCTATCTGATCAAAGAATTCCAACGCCTCAAGGACGAGGAAAACGACCGCCTCAAACTCGGTTGGAACCTCCAGCGCACCCTTGCCAAGATCAACTACCGCATCCACACCGATGCCATCAAGGAAACACTCCTTCCACCCGCCATCAGCAAGGCACAAGCCTCCCTCGTCTATGCCAACGAAGCCGACCTCCTCAACGTCGCACTCTTCGGCCAGACCGCCAAACAATGGCGCGACGCCCATCCCGATGCCGAGGGCAACATCCGCGACCACGCCCCGCTCGAACAACTCGTCGTCCTCACCAATCTGGAAAGCCTCAATTCCGTCCTCATCCGCCAAGGCCTTCCCCAGCCCGAACGCCTACTCAAGCTGAATGAGATTGCCATCACCCAGATGCGCACCCTACTCTCCGCCAACAACGTCAAACGCCTGAAGTGATGCTAAAAAATTCATTCATTCGCCATACCAAGCAGAAATTTATCTTCCAAATCGCTAGGGAATCAAAAGTCTGTATTGCCAATGACTCCTACTACATGATCCACTTCGACGGCGAACAGTTCCTCTGATCGTATCCTGAAGTGATGCCAAAAAAGCCATGAAAGCCTCATCCTACGTTCGAAATTCAGCATTCGGCCTTTCTCTGAACCGCCGCATCCCCAATGGCTCGTGTTGCCTCTACCGCGAACCGTCTGACGGACCAAGTAATGGCAAGGTTGTCATCGTCCGGAGACGGGACATATTGGATCCAGACTCCGGCGGACAATACACCGTGAAAATCTATCGGACTGAGAAGACCGAAATGGAAGACTCTTGGTCGCATCGCAGTATCCGCCTCGACCCGGATTCGATGGATTTCAAATTCAAGCCCCTAGTCCCCGAGCCTGACACGGTGGATGACTTCCGTGTGGCAGGGACATAAGCCGGGATCATTAGCTTGCAAGAACACGACTATCGGCTCAAACATAGTAACCAAATATTATTAAAATGTGGAATGATATTGAAACCACCAATGATCTGCTGAATTTCTCAGTTTTGGCAACTATTGCAGCAAAAATCATCAAAGACTCGGGCAAGGAACCACTTTCAATTGGAGTCTCTGGTAGCTGGGGAACAGGAAAATCATCTCTGGTAAAGATGATTGAAAAAGAGCTTAAATCCGACGAAACAGAGGGTAAATCGGAGTATGTGTTCACCACGTTCAATGCATGGCTCTATCAAGGGTACGACGACGCAAGAATGGCTCTTCTAAATTCGATTGGTGACTTACTACTAAAAGAAGCTAAAGAACGGGAAACAGCAGTAGATAAAGTCGTGGGTTTTATACAAAAGATAAACTGGCTGAGACTAGGCAAACAGGCCGTGCCAATACTAGGGGCTTCCGTTGCAGGAGGGTTAGTGGCAGGCCCACTCGGCGCATTTATTGGGGCTGCTGGAGCAATAGCGAAAAACGGGTTCAAAAATGAAGAAGACCTTCAAAAGCTAAAAGAATCTTATTCTGAGATTGCCCCAGCTTTCGAGGGTGTCGTCAATCCGTCTGGAACAAAATCACTCCCTAAGGAAATCGATGAACTGAGAAAGTGCTTTGCTGAGATACTGGATGATTTGGGGATTAAACTTGTCGTTCTTGTCGATGACCTAGATCGCTGCTTACCGAATACAGCAATCTCCACGCTGGAGGCGATGCGATTGATGCTATTTATGCCGAGAACTTCCTTCATTATTGCGGCTGATGAAGAAATGATCAGGCACGCCGTTCGAAACCACTTCGAGGGACTTGAAATAGGAGACCAAATGGTAACTAGTTATTTTGATAAGCTCATCCAAGTTCCCCTGAAAGTTCCGAGGTTAGGAATCAATGAAGTAAAGGGATACCTGATTCTGCTCTTTGCGGATTACCTACTCAGGAAAGGAGATCTTCCACACGAGAAACATGTTGCAGCCAAGAATTTGATACTAAATGCCGTAAATCAATCTTGGAGAGGCGCGTTGACGCCCAAGGTGATGAAAGAAGCCTTTGGTGATTCAGAAGAAATAATCAAAGGTTATATCACTCTGGCAGATGAAGTCGCACAGATTATGACCACCTCGGATCGAATTGCCGGAAACCCCAGGCTCATCAAGCGATTTCTAAACGACCTCTCGATTCGGCAAAGCATGGCGGAGGCACAAGGAATGACACTTCAATACGATGCTCTAGTTAAAATGTTACTCTTAGAGCGTTGTGCCTCACCTAGCGTCCTAGATACTTTCACCACCGAAGTATCGAAATCATCCGAGGGTAAATTGGAGTGGCTTGAGGAGGCTGAAGGTTTGTTAGCCGACGGCAAAGATGATGGATTGTCGAAGATTCCAGATACTCTTCAAAAGAGTGAATTCTACAGGGATTGGCTTCGAATTTCTCCAAAATTGGGAACTACTGACCTTAGGCCGATTTTATATCTTGGTCAGAACCGAGCGAATCAACTGGTCGGATATGACTCTCTCAGTCAAGAAGCACGCGAAATATTACAAGCATTACTAACTTCAAATAGGATTGTTCACCCCCTTGTGAGTAAATTGAAAGATATAGGCGAAACCGAAGCCAGTATAATACAAAAAAGAATTTCATCAAAAGCTAGATCTGAGCAATATAGTCTAGAATCTATAAAACGTGCTCTAAATATTCCTGCAGCATTTGAATCATTACGACCGGGATTCGTTGAATTACTAGGAAGTATTCCCCCTAAGTCTGTAAAGACGAGCATGGTCGCTCTTCTCAGGAATGAAGTTTGGTGTCACTCAATATTTAAGACGTGGCTCCAGAATGAATCAGTAGAAAAGCGTGTGAAAACTGCAATTGAAGAAAAGTAACTTATGGGAACATCAGCAGGAAGCAAGGGACCCGGTCCAGGAGTTCCATTCGACCCTCCATGGTTGGATGATCTAGCGCCCGAACCAAAAAAAGAAATAACTGTAGTAGACGATACCCCAGATAATGATGAGCAAATTCCTAATGATGATGGCGGAAATCCAGATGAGTTGAAACTACAGCCAATTTTAGCGCCACCTAAAAGATTTCTGCAGGCTCGTTCAAAGCTTACAGCATACTCAAAGGAGCCTTCCAGAGAAGGATACCGAGAGGCGATGGGGCACTATTCTGGGAAGGGCATGGGAGGAGCTGGGAAATTAGCCTCTCGAATGAGGGTGTCCACAGATAATGGCGCTAGGGTTGCGACGTTCTTAAAAGACGTATCTGAAAATAGTGATAACTTAAAAGACTGGGTAAAGGATATCAAATCAAAGGATTTAGATTCTAATCAGCTGAGAGATTTGTTTGTGCAGCAAATATGTCCCACCCAAGGCAGCAAAGAAGAGGAATCCTGTCGCGCGTCTTTAGCTGATGCTCTGTCTGAATTTATGGAAAATAATCCAGATGCGGATATGATGAGCCTAACGGATGATGAAATTAGAGAAATCACCAAATCGTTTATTTCAGCTGAAGCTTTTAGTAGAATATATAACGATATTGGTCAGATATTTGAAACGTTGTCTGCCAGTGAAGCTGTAGATTTAACAGAAGAAATTAGGGCTTATCTGAACGAAGATATTTCCTCGGAGATCGATAAGCTATGGAAGGGGGATAGGACTCCATCTCATGAAGATTTATCTAAAATGCTTTCAATCTCGATTGAAAGGACGTTCAAAGTTTACGAGGAGGAAATATGAAAATAATATTCAAGCCGTTAAATAAGTTGCCTAATATAAAGAGGAAGAATTACGAGTATGTTTCCTTATATAAGACGGGAACGAGACACAGGTTTACCGTAGGGGATGTAGCCAAAGATTTAAGGAGAGAAGTAGGCGGTGCGGGTCTTTCCCCCAGTATTCAAGAATGGGATTTCTGCACTCTGGCTATGGCTGTTGCAGCTGCAGACGAAGCTGTTCCTAGGGCAAAGAGTGCTGATGGGTGGACTAGGCAAATTGAGATTGAAGTAGCACTGAGACACCCTGCGATCTGGAAACCATATTTAGAGAGCCTCGAAGAAACATTCCGCTTTCTCACTGGGGATTTTTGGAAAATTTCTGTAACCACGGGTGGTCTAGAGCCACCCAAACCCCGTAAGAGGTTAGACTATAGTGGTTCATGCGTGAGTTTGCTCTCTGGTGGATTAGATAGTTTGGTTGGGGCAATCGACTTATGTGATGATGGTGAGAAGCCAATCTTTTTATCAAAGATAGTCAATGGTGACAGCGATAAGCAAACGGAAATAGTAAAAGAGCTGAAAGCTGAAAAACGTCACCTCCAATGGAGTTTTAATAGCCGCAGCACACTTGCAGGCGACGACCAAACAAGAGGTAGATCCATTATTTTCCTAGCATACGCCATACTCGCTTCTTCCTCAATCACAGCCAAAAATGGTCAGAGAAAACGTATCATCGTACCGGAAAATGGATTTATAAGCCTCAATGTTCCTCTATCACCTGGAAGAATTGGGAGTCACAGCACGAAAACAACGCACCCAGTCTATTTGGATGGACTGGAGAATGTCTTGAACGCTCTCAAGATCAATATCGAATTCATCAGGCCATATCAATTCAGGACAAAGGGCGAGATGCTTATCGCATGCAAAGACCAAGAACTACTCAAGAAATTGATGGGTAACACAACAAGTTGCGGTAGATTTGGCAGAACCAAAACTCATTGTGGGAGATGTGTTCCGTGCTTGGTGAGACGCTCCGCTTTCCTTGCCCGAAATGTGCAAGATCCTACAGTAAAATCAAGAAATACTGGTAAAAGCTACGAATTTCCAGATCTTGGGTTAGCACTACTTGACAAGAAGTCATCAGATATAAGAGCTGCTGCAAGTTCAATCATGCTTGTGGAAAGAAAAGGCATCGAACGCTTCATCGGCTCATCGCTTGCATTCTGTAAATCAGAAGAACGCGAAAAATATAAATGCGTTGTGGAAAGAGGATTGGAAGAGATAAAGCAGCTGCTAATAGAGCATAAGGCACTATGATCGATATTCACTGTCATCTGGATTTGTATAAGAATCCGATTGAGGTCGCGCAAAAGGCGTCCAGAGAAAATAAATTTACGCTTGCTGTGACGACCAGTCCTCGTGCATGGATCGGCACCTCTAGAGTATTTAAAGATTTTGAGAATATAGAGGTAGCATTAGGTTTACACCCAGAGATTATTGTCGAAAAAATTGAAGAGTCAGTACTGCTTATTAATAACATAAAGAACGTAAAATTTGTCGGGGAAGTAGGAATTGATGGTTCAATGCAGCATAAGGCAAGTCTGCACCTGCAAACGGACTTATTTGAGAAGGTGGTGTGTGAGTGTGAAGAACAAGGTGGTAAAGTAATCAGTATTCATAGTAGAAAAGCAGAACGGAAGATTCTTGAGTTGATCTCCCAACACCCCAAAGCGGGAACTCCCATACTTCACTGGTTCAGTGGATCAATAGGCCAGCTCGAACAAGCGATTGAATTAGGTTGCTGGTTTAGCGGTGGTCCAGCAATGGCTCAAAGTAAAAATGGGATAAATATACTCAAGGCGATCCCTCTCGACAGATTCCTGCCAGAGAGTGACGGTCCATTTGCTCAAATCTCCGGAAATCCAATAATGCCTTGGGAGGCTTCTGAAGTGATACAATGCGTTTCTAGAATCAAGAACTTGACTGAACAAGACATGATCATGGCGTTAGTATCAAACCTAGAAAGGCTAAGGAGCTTGGCCGGAATCTGAGAGCAAATTGGCACAGGATTTTCGCCAGAATCCCGGTGTGATCCGACAGGCTGATTCTCGCGTCACCTTCGGCTATGCCGGGACAAGTTGATCACTGAGCCACACTGAGTGGAGTGAGATATTCCTGTCCGTCGGCTAGGTGCTTAAGCGGCATTTGCGGGGGGCTGGAATGTTTGTAAAAAGTCTGACTAGAAAAAATGGCAAAAAATGTCGAAATCCCTTCGCCTGAAACGACATGACTTGTGATGGAGACTTCGTTTCCATTTTTCTAACAACCAACAACCAACA
>JAIYDP010000177.1 GCA_027487435.1 Verrucomicrobiaceae bacterium
GGGAGTGTGAGGGAGTAGGGGAAGCTGCTCTAGGGGGGGGGGGGCTAACGGACTCGCCGACGCGGCCCCACCTGAAAAACGTGAAGTACTTGAGTCGTCAATCTAAAAATAGAATGATGTGACTTGAGCTGCCACCTCGCTCTTCAGCGCCTGACAGATGTAGAATTTGTTATTGTTATTCGCAATGTTGGTCTGGTTGAGGAGGGCGTCATAGGGGCCGTCCGGGCCGTCGAGGACGACCATCCCGCCGCCGTTGGGGCAGAGCGGGTCAACCACCGCCGCGCCCTTTCGAATCGCCGTCACGAGCTTTGCTGCGCGCCCGTGAGGGGGGCTAACAAGCGCTCGAACGTTTGCTTTCTTCTTCAGCCGCCACATCTGGCGCGTCACGAGCCGTCGGCAACAGCAGAAATAACATCTAAAATAAAAATCAAAAGCCTACCGTCGCCATCCTCCCCCTCCTCCTTCGTCGCGCGCTTCGCTGCGCCATTAGATCCACCTCTCCAGTTAAAGAGCCACCCCCCCTTCTCTTCGCGCCCTTGGCCGCAGCAGACCCTTTCTTCCCGCGCCCTTTGGACCCTCCCCCCGCCTCTTCCTCCGACGCGGCTGCGCATGAGCGTTTTCATCCCCTCCGCACCCTCGTCGACATCTCCAACGGGTTCTTCCTTCGCCTTCGCTTCCGCAGCGGCAGCAGCCGCCCCTCCTTTTGTAAGCGGACCCCTCCCCCTTGACCCACGCCGTGGTCTCTTCGCCGCTGGCGCCTCTAGCGCCGCTTTGCTACCGTCGGGACCATCGCCAGCTGCTGCGGGGCCCGAGGCAGTAGCCGCGTCTGGGGGTGCTGCGTTGGAAGCGGAAGTGTTGGGCTCGGAGGGCTTTGCTCCGGAGGGTTCGGAGAGCTTGGTTGCGGGGGGTTCGGAGGATTTAACAGGGGAAGTGTCAGGGTTTTTTGCAGTTCGCCCTCTCTCTGATACGTCAACGACATCGAGTCTGGCGCAAGTCTACTTCGTGAAGGTTTCAGAGGAGAGACGGATTGCAAAGTGTCGTCAGTCGGTTGAAATCTGGCTGTATTCGCTTGAGATGGATCTGAGGCTTCATCGCTGGCCTTTTGGTCGCTTTTCTTTGCCCCACGAGCTGATCTTATCAAACTCATTGATATCAAACAGCTACATTGGCGCACTGGCAATGCTCTCATAGCAGCTGCCTCCTTGTTTTCTGCTTTTGCCACTTCCTTGGAAGACTTCGCAGTCTTTGGGCGCTCTGCTTCAACAACGGGAGCAGGCTCTGTTTCTTCGTCTACGCGTGAGCCACAACAAACAAAACCAACCAGCATTAGCTGATCTGATTACGTCTCGCCTACCTAGGCAATTCAACAGCCAATTTCATCGTGTTTGGTACTGCGTGTGCTTCTCCGCAGATTCTCAGTCATTTTGATTTCTTAAATTTAAATTAACAACTAATTTCTTGGGAGACTGAAAAGGAGCAATTTTCAAAAAATGAGATTGATTTAATTGTTGGAAATAACATTTTCTCGACTAAAAATGATCTTTGAAAGACACATTCCAAAACAAATTGCCTCTGTAAACAAATATTGTTTAATGAAAAGAAGAGTCTAATTGTGAGATGGCGCCGCCGACTTCTGTTCTACAATCGATTGCTTAAATGACGTCCTAGATGTCTGTGCATCTGGTAGAGGGGAACGGTCTGGTTGCAAAGGACATTGGGGGTTCTTCGGACCCCAAAGCTATCCTGTCGGTTTGCGGGCAACGCCAGGTTTCCAAAGTGATCAAGAAGGACCTCAATCCGAAGTGGGACCAGCATTTCTCGTTTAATCTACCGGATGACGATCCCGTCCTAACCATTGAAGTATACGATGTTGATCTCTTCGGAGCCGATGACTTCATGGGGGGTATAAAGGTCCCTCTTGCTGACCTTCGCGTCAGCGAGGTCCGGAACCTCACCATTCCTGTGGAGTCCTTGGGAAAGAAGGGCAAATTTAAGGGCGAGCTCGTCGTCGTCATAAAAGGCGGTGACAAAGCCAAGAAAGTACCCGCACACCCTTTTCGTTTGACTGCTCAAGACCACCGCCGCCCCCGGCCACGCTGAGGGGTCTGCACAACCTCTCTTGCAGACCCACGCCCCCATGAAGAACCCCTTCGCATTGGACTCGCCAGCGGGAAAGAAAATTCAAGTTGAGAGCCCTCTCCGCGAGGCTGAAGCGACCTCCCCGCGCACAAGTCGGAGTGGGGGAGGGGGGAGCCGCGTCTCGACGGCGTCTTCGACCATGAGTGGCGTGCTTTCGGTCACGATCTTGGAGGCTCGCAACGTCAGCGCCCCGGGCAGTGGCGCTGCGCCGCACGTTGGGGTGGCCGTGACGGCGTTTGGAAAGACCCGCCACTCTGCGGTCGTCGTTTCTCGAGACCCAGATTGGAACGAGATTTTGAATTTCGACTTCCGCAATATTCGTGACGCACACATGCCGCAGCGGTACCAAATCAAATTCGAACTCGCCGTTTGTCCCCCCGACGCGGTCGCAACCGTCGCCGCGGCGGTCGTTTGTGACCTCGCGACGATCCTGCGAGGCGCAGGGCGGCGACAGACGATCATGTTGGACGAAGGGAACGGCATCACGTTGGACATCAACGTATCCCTCGCCGAGGTCCTTGCCCTTTTGGCCCCTCTCACATCAATCCAGTCCACATCAAGCCTCGACCTCGAACCTCAAATCCTGCGCGTCGACACCCCCGCTTCCGCCCCCCCCCCCGACACGCCCCTCATCCGCACATGCGCGGTACTTCATATCTTCGTCGCCGCAGCCAACGACATCCCCGGTCTCGACGCGTCGACGGAGTCCCCCTCCCCCTACGTCGAAGTTGAAGTTGAGAGCCGCTCTGTCCGCACGGCGACGCGCTACACGACGTTCAACCCGGTCTTCCAAGAGGCATTCTCAATGCCCGTCATTAACCCCCTCTCACTTCTCACCCTCTCCGTCTTCCACGAAGACCCCCTCACAGGCCCGCAGCTCCTCTGCGGCGCCTCAACCTCTCTCCCACCCACTGACGGCCCACCGCCCCTTTCCGCGGAAATGAACATCCCCATGTCTGACATCGGGGGCAAACCCGCAGGAACCGTCACTGTGCGGCTGCAACTCGAATGGACAGCGTTCGGGGACGTGGAGGGTGCCGCGGCGGCGGATAGGCCCGTTGGTTGCCCCTGGCGGTGCGGAAAGCTTGTTCCGCTAAAGGAGCTCACGCGACATCTTTTAGTGTGCGCGTTCGCCCCCAACCCAACCGAAATTGTAGCGTGCGTGCATTCTGACATCGGGTGTCTCTTCGCTGCACTGCGGGAGGATGTCCGCAGACACGTTGATGTTTGCCCCTTCGCAGTTGTTCGCGATATCATCATTCAGTACCGCACCGATCTCGCAGACTTGCGCCAGACAGTCCGCGCCCTAACTTCCGAAAACGACCGACTACGGCGAGATATTGTCAATGCATCCGAATTTATCCGCACGGGAGGCCATGACAAGTTGTCAACCACCGCATCGTCGGACGACAACCTCTTCGCCGCGATTCAATCGACGTCTCGTTCGCGCGAAGGCGACGAGCCGACGTTGGAGGAGGTGTACGCGACGGCGAAGACGTCGAGTTTGAAATGGACGCCGACCCACTGCATCGGCGAGCTGAGGGAGCACAAGGACGGCGTGACGGCGCTTACGGCGGCGATCGACCACCAGGTTCTGTTTTCGGGTGCGGCGGACAAGACAATCAAAGTAAGAGTTTCTGTGGGAGGGGGCGCTCTGACGAGGTTGAGCTGTGGGACACGCGCGTTAACGTGCCGACGCTCGTGGGGTCAGTGCAAGTGCATGACGGGGCGGTGCTGGCGCTGTCGTACTCTCAGGGGGTTGTGTACGGCGCGTCTGCGGATGGGACGGTGCGAGCGGTGGATGTGGAGCGGAGAGTGGGGGTGGGGTCGTACGTCGGACACATGGGGTCGGTGCACGGCGTGATGGTGCACGAGGGCATTTTGTTTTCTGTCAGTCATGACAGGTTTTTTACGATAGGCAAGTCTGACAGCTCAGAAAGATCAAGCTTTGGGACACGCGGCACTACGAGGCCATTGCGACGTTGGACACGCAGTCGAGGGGGAGCTACGGTATGGCCATTTTTCAAAACATGCTTGTGAGTGTGTGTGGGACGAAGTTGCGGCAATGGGACTTGAGGGCGATAGCTGCGTCGAACTTGTCTGATGTACAGCGGGGAGAGCTAGGGAGGTATCGGTCTTTGAGCTCTAATTCGACGGGTGTCAGTGGGCACATGGTCATCGGGCATAACCTGTATGCCGTATCGGTGGATAATGCAATAAGACAATGGGATCTTCGGTCTGCGCGATGTCGTCTATCTCTGCGAGCTCACAATGACTTCGTTCGCTGCGTCACGTGTGTGGGCAACGTCCTCATCACAGGCAGCGACGACAAGACAGTCAAGCTCTGGGATCTTGAATTTCATGACGTCCTCACGACTCTTGAAGGCCACACTTCGTTTGTCACGTCCGTTTGTGCCTTCAAAGGTCGGTTATTCACAGGTGCGATGGACTCCACGGTTCGAGTGTGGGAATAACTGTAAAAATAAAGTATCTGTAAACTTACAGAAAATGCAAGGTTTGGTGGCGCTGATGCTGATTGTGGCTGCGGCCGCTCAGTTTGTAAGACTATTTGCCTGTTCTCAACTTTCAGAACATCTACAGTCCCTATGACAACTCCCGTCGTCCCCACTGCCAATTCAGGTTTACTTGTGGAGTGTTTGTCTAACTTTTCAAGGTTTGATCATGGGCGCATACTTCGGCGTTTTGGTGATGTACGTTATCGCTGTTCTTGCATTTGCTATCCTATTCTTCTGGATCGGACCGGGTATCGACAAGTTCCCTCTGGTCCCTGTTTACATTGTCTGCGTTCCGTTGTGTCATTCCTCATGTCAAAGTTTTTGATCTTCGTTATCGCATCGGGCTTCGGAAAGTACTTTCCTCCGATTATCCTCACAGCTCTTCTTATTGGATCGGTAAGAGTGCTCGAGGCTACGCTTAATTGTCAGATATTGCTTTACATCGGCCTCAACGGTTTCCTCGCCATGATGGGACTGCAAGCGCCTGATCGGTTTGAGGGGGACAAGGGCTCCAGCCACCTGGACTAATTCGTCTGTATAGCCATTTGTATCAAGATTTCCCATCAATCAACACTTATTTACAATTTCTTCACATGAGGTCGTAGAAATAATCCAACCCCTGCCCAACCTCCCAAAGAGACACCCCCGTGCCGAGCTCGTCGACGATCGCGAGCCTCGAAAAGATGCTCTGCAGCCTCAGCAACCACAACATCAGTGCCTCACGTTCAAGGAGGGGTACCAAACGGTGTGCGTCACCGAGTTCTCCTTGTACGTCCCCTCATGCTCTTGAAACTCGTTATTCCAAACAAATTTTGGCTTCCGCTTGCGCAGCAAAGAAACAAAATCATGGCCCAGCACGTGCTTCGCCCCTGTTGGACTGTAGTCGAGGCCGTACAGATTCAGCCCGGTTAAAATCTTCTGAGCATTGGCACTACGTCCGTCGCCGAGGAGGGCTCGAAGGCAAGCGATGACCCAGCGGAAGGGAGCGTTGGGTCCTGCAGCGCCTTTGTTGGAGGAGTAGTCGTATGTCATCAACGAGAATCGGTCAATGTCGTCCTTAAGGGCTTTAAAATCGGACCCATCAAAACGGGGTAGGCCATCGCCTTCGAGGGCGGGAGGGATGACAAGAATGAGCGTGAGGGGGTGGGGAGGCGAGTGAAACAACGCTGCGAACGACCTCATGAACTGGTGGAACTGCAGCTTTAATGCGGAGGGGGTGGTACGACTTGTCTGCGCTGGCTTTGGAGGAGGCGCAAGGGGATGGAGTTGATGATCTCAACGACCACGCCGTCTAGGCGATGCTTCACACATTCCGCTTTGACCGATGTGAACAACTTCGTTGCGAAGGTTGGCTCCGTGAAGGCTCGGCGCAAAGAGGCCTCAGGCCAGCCCTCGAAGAGAAATCTTGGGACGATCTGAGGAGTCAGGCTGGGGATAAAGCGGAGACCTTGGGGCTCGGGCTGCCCGATTTTCTGACGGCATCCATCCAGCCGGAGTCAACATCGTGTCCCCCTCGGATTTCTAAAGAAGGCATGATTTGAAACCTATGCATTGAGCAGACGTAGATGGGAACAAATCACCAGACGGGGGACACGTAGGAAAATTTCGAGGCAAAGGTCTTTGCAATGTCGTATCCTTTGCCGTTCCACTGCAGCACTCAGGAGATGGCATGCAATTGCAACCGGAGTAACATACGCAAGGGTTTCGCCTCTGAAAATTTTTGATTTTGATTTGTCTACGAAGACATTTTCATGCTCTTTGAGAATAGAAGAAGAGTTGATCTGCATGATCAGACCCAATGGAAGCTTCGTGGATACCTTCTCAGACACGAGTCTACGAGACATAACATTTAATGGAACATCTTTACAAACCGCAACGGTGAAGTGAACGAGAGCAAAACAAACAAAGGTCTTGATCGACGAACACATACTGAGTACTTTCGACTAGAATAAATGTGTTCCCCTTTGTTCACATCTTTTTCTCGAAAAATCAGAGAACAAATTAAATACATGAATGTTTTTTTCTGTTGAGCTCTACGTCTTGTAGTCCACGCTCGCACGTTTAAATTTAACAATCTGTTACCAGCCGCAATGATTCGGAACGTTTCAACTTTCCGCAGCATTGTTGTGAGGAACATATGCCGCAGGCTCTCTGCCGAGCCCAAGCCATCTATGCGAGGAATTGATATTCTTCGTCACCCTTTTTACAACAAGGGAATGGCATTCACTGAGCTGGAGCGCGACAATCTTGGAATCCGCGGCCTCCTGCCTCCCAGAGTGCTTACTCTCGATATTCAAGCACAAAGAGTGCTGCAATACATTCGACGCAAAACGGACGACTTGGAAAAATACGTTGCGCTCATGGCGCTTCAGGTCAGACCCGCGCAGACTCTCCTTCTGAACTTTTTCTTCTTATCTATTCTCTTCCTTTTAAGACAACCGTGCACTGCCATTCCAAACTACTTTTTTCTATTTTTCCGCTGACCATCCAGGACCGCAATGAGGTCGCCTCACCCCCCGACGCTCCATGACCTTCCAGACCCTTTTCTACAAAGTCGTGACTGAAAACATGGAGGAGCTGCTCCCCATTATTTGTAAGCCCACCATCCCCTCCTCCCTCTGCAATCACCAACAACCTCAAAGACACACCAACCGTCGGCGAGGCGTGCCAAAAGTACGGCCACATCTTCCGCAAACCCCGCGGCCTCTACATCTCCGCCAAGGACTCCGGCAAGGTCGCATCCATAATAAGCAACTGGCACGAAGATGATGTCCAGGTCGTCGTCGTGACGGACGGCGAGCGAATCCTCGGCCTTGGCGACCTCGGCACGTACGGAATGGGCATTCCGGTTGGGAAGCTGAACCTCTACGTCGCATGCGCGGGGGTGCACCCCACGCGCACGCTTCCGATTTGCGTCGACGTTGGAACGGACAATGTCGCGTTGCATAAGGACCCGTTGTACACTGGGCTTGCGCGGCCTCGTGTGCGTGGACAGGCGTATTGGGACTTGATTGAAGAGGTGGGGGGGAAAGGGGGGGGTCTGATGGGGGAAGATATTTTCGGAGCTGCGGAAGCGGTGGCCGAATGTTTTGATTCAGGCGGAGGACTTTGGCAACCACAACGCGTTTGAGATGTTGCACAAATACTCCGGCAAGGTGTGCTTCTTCAACGACGACATCCAGGGCACGGCGTCGGTCACCCTCGCCGCGCTGCTGTCGGCGTCCCGCATGCAGCAGCGGTCGCTAGAGGACCAGAAAATCCTCCTGCTCGGGGCTGGCGTTTGAATTGCATAAGGGGGGGCTGAGTGTTGTAGGAGGCGGGGACGGGCATCGCCAATTTGGTCGTCAGCTGCCTCAAGTCGCAGGGGCTGTCTGAGGCTGACGCGAAGCGACGAGTTTGGATGTTCGACAGCGCGGGGCTCGTCGAGTCGTCGCGGGTGCCGGAGTACGAGAAGAAGCATCAGCTCAACAAGTTGCCCTTCGCCCATGAGTTCAGACCCATCAAGAGCTTTCTCGACACAATCTACGCCATCCGCCCCACTGCCGTCATCGGCGTCTCGGGGCGCCCCGGTGCGTTCTCGCGGACGGTCATTGAGGCGATGACAAGCCTCAACGACAGCCCCATCATCATGCCGCTGTCAAACCCGACGACATGCTCCGAATGCACAGCAGCGGATGCCTTCACGTGGTCCAAGCACAGAGCCATCTTCGCCTCCGGCTCCCCCTTCCCTCCCATCCGAATCCGCGGAATACCCGTTTCGCCGAGTTCCACCCCCCCTCCCAACAACTCAAATCCTCTCAGGCCAGGCAAACAATGCGTACATCTTCCCCGGAGTTGGCCTCGGCGTGGTGGCGTCAAAGGCCAAGATCGTAACGGAGCAAATGTTCCTCAGCGCGTCGCAGGTGCTGAGCCAATGCGTCGCCGAGGAGGAGCTCCACCAGGGTTTGGCTTTCGGTGGACGTTGTGATTACCCAGGTCTTCTATTCCCTTCGATTTCGAGCATTCGGGACGTGTCGGCGAAGATTGGGGCTGCTGTTGCCAACGTCTTTTCATGGAGGCGGGGGTTCTGATTTCTCAGGAGGCGATTCGCTCTGGCGTGGCGACTTGTGAGGAGAAGTGCTTTGATGAAGAGAGCATTAAGTCGAAGATGTATTCGGCCGTTTATACGAACCTCCTCGAGCAAATGGGGACTGCGAAATAGGCGCTGCATTGAGTAAACCTTCTATTCCGTTCCTCTTTGCCAACCGACTCAACGCGTGGCGGTCTTTTATTCTGATGTGGTTCACGATTAAAACACGCGAATAGAGACAATATCCTGTACGTCAGTACAACGATACAGACGGCTTCTAGTAAGGCCAAATGACGTTGATATCCGTCACAGCAACCGCTTCAAAAGCAGCGTTCGACGCAGTGTTTGTGTGCAGGAGGAAGAGGAGAGGCTCGACTGCGAGGGCGGGGTCGTCCTTGATGTCCTTGATGATCGCTCCAAGCATCGCCTGTTTGCTTTCAAGTGTATTACAATTAATGCACCGCAAATACCAGTGCCATGAGCGACGATCTCGTGAGGTCAGCGAAAGAAAACTTCGCGCGGTTCCTCCGAGAGTCCGGAGACTCGTACCTTCTTGATGCAGCAGATGTGTTGTTGTAGGCGACGACTCAAGCAGTGCGGACGGCTCGAGGTCGTTGGAGTACGAGCGGCGGATAGAAACTATGCTGAAATCGGATCGAACGACGCTTCCAGTTGATTTCGCTCACATCACCGCGTACAGCTCCGATTTGGCTGATGTGATTGAAGAACACTACCAGCGGTTCGTATCCGTGCCTGTGCCCCAACTGACGCTCGCAGCGTCGAGCAAGCGCTGCGGCAGGCAGTCTCAGATTTTGTCCGAGACAAGCATCAAGTCCCCGCAGAAGAAATGAAAGACCATTACGTTAGCATCTACAATCTGCCAGCTAGCTTGAAGTCATCCAAACCCCGAACGTCCATGACCCGGCAGAGTGCGCGACCTCAAGACCGAGCGCATCGGCCGCCTCAGCCGCTTCAGCGCCACCGTCACGCGCACGTCCGACGTCCGCCCAGAGCTCCTTCGTGGCCACTTCCGCTGCCTCCTCTGCGACACAGAAGCCGCTGGAGTCGAGCAGCAGTTCCGCTACACAACCGTACCCCCCCCCACGCGCTGCTAATGCTAACCCGCCCAAAGCCCCAAGTGTGCAAAAACACGCAATGCAACAACCGCCTGAAATGGGATTTAGTCATCGGCCGCTCTTCCTTCGTCGACTTCCAGCGCGTGCGCGTGCAGGAGCACGCCAACGAAATCCCGGCAGGGTCCCTCCCGCGCACGGTCGACGTCATCCTCCGCCATGAGATCGTCGATCGCGCCAAGCCCGGCGACAAGTGCATTTTCACTGGCACTCTCGTTGTTCTGCCTGAGATTGCGTCTGTTACTGCGCCAGGTGGGGGGAAGCGGAGGGGTGGGGTGGGAGAGGGTGGGGCATGGGAGAGGGAGTGTTGTTGTTTGATTGTTTGAAGGCGATCGAACGGAGCTGTTTAGGGAAGGGGGTGGTCGGTCGCGATTTGCGAGCGAAGGCGTCAGCGGCATCCGCGCGTTCGGGGTGAAAGAGCTCAACTACCGCCTCGCGTTTCTAGCGTGCGCCGTTCAGTTGGCGGAGTCAAAAGTACGGCATGCTGACGGGGAGGGTGACAGCGCAGGACGGGTCTCTTTTTTGGACGGACGATGAGGAGGACGCCATGCACGAGGAGCTGACGGAAGAGGACAAAAACGACGTCATGCGCATGCAGGAGTCGCCGCAACTCTACGCGCAGCTTGCGGACAGCGTCGCGCCCCATATTTACGGTGCCCACTACGCCATCAATATTTTGATATGCGTAAGGCCATCAAGAGATCAAACGTGGAATCCTCCTGCAGCTCTTTGGCGGCCTCACAAAAACGACGCCCGAAGGCGTCAAACTGCGCGGTGACATCAACGTCTGCATCGTCGGCGACCCTTCCACTGCCAAGTCGCAATTCCTCAAGTCCCACACACCCCCACGTCCCCTCACCCCCCTTCCAAAAGGTACGTCGCGGACACAATCCCCCGCGCGGTGTACACGTCGGGCAAAGCGTCGACCGCCGCGGGGCTGACGGCGTCGGTTGTCAAGGACAGCGAGACGGGTGACTTTGCGATTGAAGCGGGCGCGCTGATGCTTGCGGACAACGTGGCCGTTGATGGGGTTTGACCTGACGTGGGCAGGGCATTTGCTGCATCGACGAGTTTGACAAGATGGACGTCAAAGACGTCGTTGCAATCCACGAGGCGATGGAGCAACAGACGATCTCCGTCTCAAAGGCTGGCATCCTCGCCTCCCTCAACGCCCGCGCCTCCATCCTCGCCGCAGCCAACCCCCGCGGCGGGCGGTATGACCGCAGCAAGTCTCTGAAGGTTTGGCGCTGCGATATTTCAAATTTGAGCCCTTCACAGGTGAACGTCGACATCACGCCTGCGATCCTGTCTCGGTTTGACTTGTTTTACGTCGTCGTGGACGAGTGCAACGACGTTGCAGACCTCAACATCGCGCGCCACATCGTGTCCGTCCACTCCGTCAACGCCATGGCACCCCCTCCTTTCACGAAGGAGCAAATTCTCCGCTACATTCGTTGCGCAAAACTCATCAAACCCAAGGCACCTCCACCGCAGCAACGAGCCTGACCCCCCCCCCCCCCTCAGCTGACGGCGGAAGCGTCAAACCTCTTGGTCAAGTACTACCGCGACATCCGGCAGGAGGACTGCACGGGCTCGAAAGTGTCGTTCCGCATCACCGTGCGTCAGCTCGAGTCGATGATCCGCCTCTCGGAGGCGTTGGCGAGGCTGCATTGCGACGAGGAGGTGTTGCTGCGGCGGCGCTGAGCTGAATTTTTTGACAGATTCGTCCGAAATACGTCCACGAGGCGAATCGGCTGCTGCGGACGTCGATCATCCACGTGGAGTCGGAGAACATTGTGTTGGAGGACGACGAGATGGATGTCGACGCACCTACGGCAGCGGAGCGCGAGTCGACGGACGTTGGGGCGACGGAGCCGCCGACGGAGCCGCCGACGGAGGACGAGGAGCGGACGGCTCGGGTGACTGTGGAGGAGCTGAATTCGATCAGGTTGCAGCTGATCATTGAGCTGCGACGGCAGGAGGAAGGAGGCAGCACAGGTGGGAGAGGGCGTGGTTGGTTTGACGTCAAAGGGCTGAAGGAGTCGCAGCTTGTAGATTGGTACTTGGAGCAGTTGGACACGACGTCGGAGGCGGAGCTGAACTACCAGCGTCGTGTCATCCGCGGCGTGATCAAGTACTTGGTCAAGAAGGAGAAGGTTCTTGTGGAGGTGGTGCCCATGGCGGAGGGGGAGGAATCTTTGTTCACATTACACCCGTCCTACTCGACGGATTAGAATTTATGTAAATTGCAGTAGCTCCTGTGCAGCCCAACCAGATCGAGAGGATCGAAACGCTCTATTTTATTGCTTGTTAATTTAATTTTTATGTCTCATGTTCGACACATTCAGAGACTTACCGTTTCTCGACCAAAGACGGCGCAGCGACCACGTGATGCTGCGAAGATTGTACATTGAGTCAGTAAGCATATTTCATCCCCCCAGGCTTGGAGCGGAGGGTCAGACGACCTCCTTGAGCAACTTCAAACCAAGATTGACGCTCAGCGCGAAAAGCTGAGGCAGCAACGTGAAGATGAGCTTAACGGGGTTGCAAGTGCCATTGATGACGTGTCCTCCCAAATTGCCGGTTCAACCGATCCCCTCTCTACGTCTCAAACAACAGCCGAAAGCTCTGCGTTGCGCCGCGATGCAATTTCCCACCGCAAGAGCGCCGAGTCCGCCAAAACTGAGATCGAGCGCCTGAGGGGTCCCTTCCTCTCCCGCGCAATTGATAGTACAGACGAGAACGCGGGTCTGAGGCACAGGCTGGCAGGTGCGGACGAAGCTATGGTCGAAATGTGAGGACCCCCCCCCTCCACCCCTCCCCTTCCTCACCGCAGGGAAAATCACTTCCATCGCGAGCTCGAGCGTCTAAATGCGGTCGCTCACATCGCCGAAGCGAAAGCAAGTGCCGTCGCGGATGAGCTGATGGCCGTGCGCGCGTCCGAAACGACCCTCCGGGCCGACCTCGAGTCCCCCCCCCCCCCCCCCCAAGTTTGGGATGCATTCCTGACTAGCAGGGCGAGAGGAGCGAGCATCGACCGCCTGCAAAAAGAAATCCTCCATCTGGCGCGGACGCTCGAGTTGACCCCCCCCCCCCCCATTATACTTCAAGAAACGTTTTTATTTTCGTTTTTATTCTCTCCAAAAAAAATTGACTCTGCGCAGCCTGCGCGAGGATGAGCTTCGGCCCTTGCGGACGCAGCTTGCTCAACAAGAGGAAACAATATTAGTTAGCGGTTAGGTCTCCGGCGCTCACGTCGTGCAGAAACTCAAGGCGGAGGTTGATGCGCTCTCAAAAAAATGGGAGGAAGCGAAGCGAAGGACGCGAACGGTCGCCCAAAGCCTCGCTCAAGAGTTAAAAAATGAGCTTTTGTTTTATTTTTAAGGCAGCTAAAGACCGGCGAATTGGCAGCGCTGATTCAAGTTAAAAGCGGGTTTTCACAAATTTTTATGAGTGAGGGATTGCAAGCCGCCAAGTTCTCTTTGGAGGAAGACAACGCGGCGCTAAAAGAGCAAGGGGAGGGGTTGTCTTTAGCGCTGAGGTTTCTGTGAGCCGGCCGCGCTGACTTCGAAGCGAAGCGAAGGCTGTGGTGATGGCGGCGTCTGAAAAGGGGGGGGCTGAAATGGATGCGATGCGTGAGAGGATCAGGTTTGAGGGGGGGGGGGGGCTCGATGATTTAACTAACAGATTGTTGGAGAAGTTGAGGGCGGATGGGGATGAAGCGACGTCACGAGCCAACCGCGAGCTCGAAGCGAAGCGAAGCGAAGCGGAAGAACTGAAGCGGAGGCTTGGCGAAGTCTCGGCGAAGCTTTCGAATGAGTTTAAAGAAAAAGAGTGGGTGCTTGTTAGTCACGCGCTTGATTTGAATATTTTGATGGGCCTTGTCAATCAAACGACTTGCACATGTCTGCGCGCGTTTTTGAAAAGCTTTGAGCGCGTGTGCGTGCAAATTCGTTCGAGACGTATTCAATTCCGTATTCCCGTTACATACGCTCATGACCCACACGGCCCATGAAGGAATATAAGGAGAGCAAATTCTGAGTTCTTTAAGTGCATCCGATGCGCTAATGCAAGCCGTATTAAAATTAAATGCATTGGAATAACAATGACAACAGATATTATCAAAATAAAATTCGAGCGGGAGGAGTGTCGGCTGGCGGCGTTAAAAGCCAATTCTTACAGATTTTTAGAGCCGCACGAGAGGCGCTCTCCGTCGCGCAGGCCGAGCAGAAGGACCTCGTCGCCCCCCTCCCCCCCCCCCACCCCCCCCACACAAAAACACAACA
>JAIYDP010000444.1 GCA_027487435.1 Verrucomicrobiaceae bacterium
CAAGCACCGAGATTTTTCGACCATACACAGAGCAAATACGTGAGGCTCCCATAGACCAACGCCCCGGCATAATCGACTGGCGCATGCACCAAAATGAACAGCCCAGTGATGACCAGATAGATTTTCCCATGATGTTCCCCAAAACCACGCTTGGCATATTTCCCGTCCATCTCCATGATGTAGCGCGAAAGAAAGGATCGCCAAAAGATTTCCTCCACCAAGGCCACCAGCACTGCGGCACGGATAAAGCGCATCACCAATGCCAACCACGATGCCCAGGCATGCGGCAACTCCCATGGATTGAAGCCCTTATCCCTCTTCGCCAAGCCCAGCCATTTGCGCCAGCCTTCGGCCTCGCCCGTCATGCCCCAGTGGTCATACAACGTCGTAGGCAATAACCAAAAACCGATACCGACTGCACCGAAGATCACTCCTGCGAAAATCCAGCGCCACTGCCAATCGAATTCATAAAATTTTCGAAAGCGCAGCAACATCGCGAGGCCAACGATGGTCTGAATCGGATAGACCAAATGCTCTGGCCAGCGTCGCCACCACGGTTGTCCCTCCCAGTCTTGGCGAATGATTTCTCCGCCATACTGAAGCACTAGCAGAAAGCCCATGAACACAGCAAAGGGTAGCACATGAGCGCGAGCCCATTCTGCTGGTTGCCGTAAGCGTAAACTTTCTGCTTCGGAACTCATCGAAGTGTGGAAAGGAAATGCTCCATCTTGTCCATGGCCAATTTTAGGTCATCAAATCCCGTGGCGTAGCAACAACGCAAAAATCCTTCGCCGCAAGCGCCAAAGGCCGTTCCTGGGACGGCGGCAACACTTTCGGACTCTAACAACTTCATCGCAAAGTCTTTGCTGCTCAAACCGAAGCGACTGATGTCGGGGAAGACGTAAAACGCCCCACCGGGAGTGTGACATTCGATGCCCATTTCATTCAATCGACGCACCACAAAGTCGCGCCGCTGATGGTAGCTATCGCGCATTTTGATCATCGATGGCATGCCATTTTCTAACGCCTCGATCGCAGCATTCTGGCTCATGATCGGTGCGCAAAGCATGGCATATTGGTGAATCTTCATCATTGCCTCGATGATCGGCTGCGGAGCGCAAGCGTAGCCGAGGCGAAATCCCGTCATCGCAAATGCCTTGGAAAAGCCATGCAGCAAAATGGTGCGCTCTTTCATGCCGGGCAATGCGGCGATGCTCAGATGCTCTTCGCCATCATAGCGCAATTCGCTGTAAATCTCATCGGTCATGACGATCAAATCATGCTTGATGCACAATGCCGCGATGCCTTGCAGATCTTCCTTGGTCGCCACCGCTCCCGTAGGATTCGTCGGGAAATTCAGCATCACCATTCTTGTGCGTGGTGTGATGGCAGCAGCTAGGGCTTCTGGTTTCAGCGAAAATCCATCGCCTTTCGTGGTTTCTACCGCCACAGCTTTGCCATACGCCATGACAATGCTGGGATTGTAGGAAACGTAACATGGCTCATGGTAGATCACCTCATCGCCAGGATTCAGCAAGGCGCGCAAAGCCAAATCGATGGCCTCGCTGACGCCCACAGTCACGATGATTTCTTTCTCCGCAGCATATTCGACATGGAAAAATTTCTCCACATACTTGGCGATGGCCTTTCGCAAAGAAAGCATTCCGAGATTCGAAGTGTAGGTCGTTTGACCTTTTTCTAACGAATAAATTGCAGCCTCGCGGATGTGCCACGGTGTCGTGAAATCCGGCTCGCCGACTCCAAGAGAAATGACATCGTCACGGCCTTGCACGAGTTCAAAAAAGTCTCGAATCCCCGAACGCGGGATGGCTGCAATATGTCGAGCAATGATAGATGAATAGTCCATGAAAAAATCGTTTGTAAGTTGCTTGGCTCAAGGACTCACCGAGAGTCGCTCCGCCGTGCTTTCGCCCTCGAAGAGAAAGCCATTTTCTTTGTAGGTCTTAAGCTGAAAGTGAGTCGCCGTCGAGATCACACCGTCCAAGGTGCTGAGACGCTCGGAGACAAAACGCGCTACTTCGCGCAAGTCACTTCCCTGTACCACCACCATCAAATCATAGCCGCCGCTTGCTAGGTAGCAACTCACCACTTGATCAAAGCGGGCGATGCGCATGGCCAATCGATCAAAGCCACCCCCACGCTCCGGCGTGACTTTTACCTCGATGAAAGCCAGCACATCAAGGTCGCCAGAACGCTCGGGATGCACCACGGCATGATAGCCTAGAATGGTGCCCTGTTTTTCCCAAGCTGCAATCTTCGTCGCGACATCGGCGCTAGACATCGCGAGGATTTCAGCAAGTTCTTCGTGGGTATGGCGCGCCTTGTGGCGCAGCAGTTCTAGCAGGGCATCCGATGACATGACGAGCGATGTAAGCAGAATCGCTCGTCATTGGAAATAGCGAATCGAAGAAAGTACGTCACGAATCAGAGCGATAAAAACCTTAGACCCGGCTTCATCACTTGACAAATATTTTTTACCACTCTAAGAAACCAGCCGTGAGCCATCCCACTAAATTCATTCCGCTAAATCAACTCCACTTTGATATGGAAAACCCGCGCTATGGCAAGCTAGCCAACACGGTCACCACAGAGTCAGAAGCGCTGGATTTGATTGTATCTGAATTCTTTGTTGATGATTTATTGAGTTCCATTTCAGTTAACGGCTTTTTTGAAGGTGAACCCCTGATTGTTAAAGAAAATAAAAATATCGGTTATACAGTAATTGAAGGTAACAGAAGACTCGCAACTTTATTAATCCTATCGAACGACGACAGAGCGATTA
Source organism: Verrucomicrobiaceae bacterium (assembly GCA_027487435.1). Classification (GTDB taxonomy): domain Bacteria; phylum Verrucomicrobiota; class Verrucomicrobiia; order Verrucomicrobiales; family Akkermansiaceae; genus UBA956. Next base: position 2,804 of record JAIYDP010000444.1, read on the forward strand.
GACAAAAGAAACGACATCAGATCTACCGAAAAAAAATGGATGATAGAGGACTCCATTGCCCTACACTTATACCTGTAGTAGTAGTTGACGATGATGATTCTGCTAATACAGTACTTGCCTATTTGGGCACAAAACACGTGGTTGGACCAAGCCCTTGGGATTCGTTTGCAAAGGCACGATGGATGGCAGAAATGAGAACAAAAACCAATGTTCCGCTTTCACAAATTAAAGAAATGATGGGCGACAAAACTGGATTAGTCGACCGGATGTTGGAGGGATATTATCTCATTGAACAGATTACTGAATTAAATTTATTTGATCCACAACAAAGTTTTGTA
>JAIYDP010000006.1 GCA_027487435.1 Verrucomicrobiaceae bacterium
ATCGCAGGGAGCAAAAGGGCGAGCGGAGAACGGTTATGAGGTTACTGTTGGGAACGATCATTGCTTCGCCACGGTCGGGTGAGGATCTAGTCAATCTAGTCAATCACAATCTAGTCAAAACCACAAAGCTGGTCCCGACCTTCCCGCACCACAACAAGCACGAAGAAAAAGGAGCAAATGAAGGGTGCGGGTGGTACCTCAGCGAATGACGAGTTGAGCTGGAACAAAGGAATGAAACCAAGCGTGGAATTAAGCTTGAGCGCGAGGTTGTGAAGCCAAAGCGACGTACTGTGCTTGGAAGGTGGAAAGACATATTGGTACGGCTCATAAAAAACGGGTTTCGTTGGCAAAGTCGGGAACCCAAGGATCGTTCGCACTCTTTAATGCACTTTGATCTGAGCATGAAATTACGTCCTTTTCCATGTTCCCCATCGTTTTATATGGGTTGCCTGAAGTTCGGCACTTGAAGAAAAAGAAGGTGTTCCCGTCTCGGCACTTTGTTCCTGTGCTTGGACTAAGCGCAGGCCGTGGAGGATGTTCTGTGTGGACCTGAATGCGTGCGCTGAACACGAGCGTAATCGACTATTGTCAGGTTGCCGTTGGGTGATTGACCACACTTCGGCACATTGGAATTTGGGTTGTTTTATATTAGACAGTAGACCCTATTCGCAACAACACTCACATTCTTTTCAAGTGCAATTAATCCGGGGCTAATGCGCACATGCCGCGGTGTCAGAATTCAAGATTCGTCATTTAACAAACTCAGAATTCTTCTTCGTTTTGGCTGCATGGGCTCTTTGCATATTCGCCAGTCTCAAATTAACTTTAAATCATGCCCTGACAAGTTTGACGCCCATACCCTTCGGATTCTACTTCTTTTTAGAAGTGCTGCAATTTACAGCATTCTGTAAAAATACAGCCGTCTGAGACCAGATGTCCAGCTGGTGGGAGCAGCTGCTCCCCAACTGGGCCGCCATTTGTTCCCAAACAGCCCTCGCCCCACACAAATGCAACAGCCCTGGCCTCCTCTTCGCCGCGATCGAAGCCAACTCCGACCCGTCCCTCACAGCCGTCCTCCGCGACGCCCTCGACCTCTCCCAAGTCGCCTCCAACGGCGAGACCCCCCTCGTCTTCGCCCGCCGCAGCCGCTGCCTCTTCGCCTCCTCCCGCCTCGCCGAATTTGCGCACAAGAAAGCCTCCAGTGGCGACCCCGCGGCCCAGCTCGCCCTCCGCGAGGCTGCCCTCTTCGCCGCCCCCCCCCTCACCGCGCGGCTGGAAGGCCTCGACTTCGCCGCCAATGAGCGCCGCATCGCCGACGCCGGCGCCAAAGCCGAGCTCGTCGGCGTGTCTGCGCGCGTGCGGGAGATGATCCGGTGCGTGCGCGCTAACGAAGAGATGGTCGCGTATTTAAAAACCCTCCACCCCGTCCACCGCTGCGGCGTCGAAACCCTCGAGCGCATCGTCGGCTGCAGGCTCTTCCTCTCCCGCCATTTTTTTGAAGCGCGCAAGCGCCTCTCGACGCCGCAGCTCATCGCCGACACGCTGGACGCTAACGAAGAATGGGCCGACATTTTAGATCAATCTGTTAACCGCGCGGACCGCATCAGCATTCGAAAGTTCGTCACCCTCCGCATCGCGGCGTTAATCCCCGGCGCCGAACCCCCCCCCCACGAAGTCGAGGCTGCGCGCGACGATGTGGGTGCGTCTGTTAATTTAGCGCAGTTTGAGAGCGTCATCCAAAGCGTCTGCGCGATGGTCGCGTCCATCCGCGCGTACACCTGCGGGGGGGTGGCGCACACCCTCGACGTCGCAATCGGCACGACGGCGTCTATTTTTGCCGTCCTCGGCGCCAACAATGAGCCGCACGCCTACGGCGACGTCGCGGTCGTATTTGCGCGGGATACGCTGCACCACCCAAATTCGTTCATCCTCCCCCACGCCGCAACCCTCTTTTGCAACCGCGTCGGCGTGGCGTACCAGCGCCGGCCCTGGGCCGCGTACGGTGCGCAGCCGCTGGAGGACGGGGGGGGGGTGAAGCGCGTGCGCGGGGCGGGGGTGGTGTTGGGGGAGGGGTTTCAAAACTGCGAGTACGAGGGGGTGGGGCTGTCCAACGGACCCGCGAAGATGACGTCGGAGTTGGGGTTTGACGTGTTGTGGAACTCCGCTCTTAATTGCTCTGTTAACGAGGGGTGGGCCGCGACGGTTGCGGCTGACGTTGCGCGGCAGGTCATTTGGACGGCGGCGAAGCGGCCGGAGACGGCGTGGACTTTTTTTTTAGACGAGGGCGTGGAGGAGCGCCTTGCTGTAAAATTACAGAATAACGGCGCATTCGACTTGGACGACTTGAAGGTGCCCCCCCCTCTCGTTTTCTCCTTGGTTTGTTTTTTTTATCGCCGGTTGCCCCCAGCCACCGGCCCTTGTGTTTGCGCCGTATCACCCACCCATGCGCATTTGTGTCGTATCAGCCACCACCATACGTATTCGCCGCATTGACCACCCGCAGGCGTATTACACGAGCCGCAACTGCCACGCCTTCGTCGAGGTGCACCTCCCCGACCGCCTCAGCGTCTCCAACGTCGCCGCCCTCTTCATCCCCCGCCACAAACTCGACGCCGACCCGTCCCTCCGCGCCCTCCTCGCCGCCACCCCTCGCGCGGATGGCCGCCCCCTCGCCGCGTGCGTGCGGCCGTACGACGGCGACAACGACGCCCTCGTCGCCGCGCAGGAGGACTACTTCCGCGACGTTTCCACCCCCCCCCCCGTGCCGCGCGTGTTTTCCCCTTTTTTTGTGTTTCTGCGGCGCGGCGCCCCGCGTTTTTTGCCTTTTCGGGTTGACAAGGGGGGGGGGTCGATTGTGATGGTGTCGGGGACAAAAAATGACGTGAGGGCAGGGTTTTCGGAGCGGAGGGGGGGGGTGGAAGGGCCCGTTGACGGCGCGGATGAGGGGGTCTCGTACGCGAGGGGGCGCTACGGCGCTGCGGTCGATTTTGCGTTCGGATTTAATTTTAATACGGCCGCATTTATCCGCGTGTTCGAAAGGGATGGCGCGTCGTGGCTGGCCCCTCCGTCGGCGCCGGAGGAGGCGCTCTGCGCCAGCGATGGGGTGAATGCGAGGGTGGGTGTGTATTTCGTTTCATACGACGCATCATCGGGCTGGGCGACGATGGGGCGAGGAGAGCCTCCGAAGTGTCTTTGTGGCGTTCGCGGCCTCAAGTTGAAGGTGAGATCTAGTTCAGGGTGGTGATGCGTGTTGAGAGGGGAGGGTGCATTTGAGCTTGATGCGCATGGCATTGGGGGGGTCGGGTGCATTTGGGCTGACTTGCGAAGGTTCGGAAGGGCTTGAAGCTCCCAAACGCGGCCGTGTCGTGCTGGAACGCAGCGGTGTGGTACGGCGACGTGAGGCTTGCGCCGCCTGTGGGGTCTTGCAAGGTATGCGAGTCGACGACGTCTGAAGCAAGCGCCGAGACGCTGCCCGACATGTTCACGACGGGATGAGGCAGCGTCATTTGTACACTAACAGGTAAATAAAATTGGTATTTTATTTAATGGCTGTGAGAATTCGAACGATAACAAAGCTTACTCTGCAGGAGGACTCGACTTCGAAGCGTTTGAAGGACAAGGTGAGAGACCTCCCAGAGTCCCCCATCCATTGATCACTTCACAACCTCTTCAGCAACGGCGGCAGATTGCCGCCTCGGCAGCGCCCACTCGCCTGCACGCTTCCTTTCCACCTCTTTTCGTGCCTATTTGTCCTCTGCCTCTCAAATCTTACATTTTGAACGCCCCGTCACTTAAAGTCTCACGCACCCAGATCAAGTCGCAAGCGCAGGAGATCGAAGAGCTCCTCTCGTACATCAAGCAGATGGAAGAGGATAAGGTCCCCCCCCCTCTCATTCTCCCCGGCACTTTAGTCTTTTAATTCAGCCCGCTCAAATGCGCAGGCCCACGTCGCCGCCGCGCAGAGGCAAGAAGGTCAGCGTCCCCAATTTTTTTAATGCACCTCTAATGCGTATTAAAGTTAATGCTCACTCCGTCAGACTCCCCCCGTCAAGCAAAAGCTCGCGACAAAGTCTATCAGGAATACTTGTAGCACCCCCCCTCCGAAGAGGTGTTCTAAAAATAGCGCAGGACGGCGAAGAGGAAGCTGCAGGAGAGCCACTTGGCGAACCGCGACCTGAGGGGGGAGGTGGAAGCGAAGGAAAAGGAGCTCGCGCAGGCCGTGATTTCGGTAGGGGGGGTAGAGTCTTTTCTACGTTTGTGATTTGTTTAAGAGGTGTAAGAAAAGGAATGTCCTTTCTTTAATTTAATTTAGTTTAGCTTATTTAATTATTTTATTAATTTAATTTCGTTCATTAGTGGATTATTTATTTTAGTTTAACTGAACTTTTATTTTCGTTAAAATGTTCCTAACACTTTTATAGAATCAAAGCTTTTATTTCATTCTATTAATTTTAACAAATGATCGGATTCCATTTTAAAATTAATTTTATCGTGCCTGTTGCGCGCTTAATATTGGCGGGATAAACCATCCACTCCCAAATTTCTTGCTATTTAATTTTGAAGACAAAATTGATGGTCGACAAAGTCGCCGCGCTCGAGCGCGACTTGGCCTCCACCCGCGCTGAAAATAACAAATTGCAATCGCGATTTTCTGTTATGGTTCGAGGTGAGAGTGGCATCGGCTTTAAGACTGAAATAACAGAAAATCCCCAATTTAAAAAAATTCTTCACGCGGCAAGTCGCGCCGACGAACTCGCTCGCGCCGTGGAGGTGCTCAAAAATATTTTTTAATTATTGTTTACGTCAAGACGTGCACTTTAAAGTCTTCTCCAAGTCCTCGTCTTTAAAAAGCCCCCCCCCCCCCCTCATCGCTGCAGGAGCTCCAGGCGCAGCTGCGGCGCGCTGATGACGAGGTGGCTGTCTTGCGGTCGGATCCCCCCCCCCCTCCCCTCAAGCAGGTAGCGACGCGCTCGACACGCATTTTGAGGAGGAGGGGCTGCAGCGCGTGGCGGAGGTGGGGGGCGAAGGGGGGGGGGTGAAGTTTGCAGACGGGCGAAATTTTGGAAGCTGCGCGATGGCGCCGTGCGGCTAAAGAACAAGAGACGAGGCTTCTGTTAGCGCAGGTCTGCCTTGCACTCAGCAACCTTAATGAATGTTTTAGGAGAAATTAGAGTCGAGCGAAGCGCAGCTGCGCGACGCGCGCTCGTACGCCCTTTTACTTTATTGACCACCCCCCTTCCTCACCCCCCCCCCCTCTCCCCCACAGCGCCGTCGATGCTCTAAATTCCGAACGCGACAATTTGTCAGCGGCGTTGCATCGCGCGCAGCCAGCGGAGGTCGACTCAAAATCCAGTCTTTAAAATTTAAAGCCCAGGGCGAGGGGAGGGCCGAGGATTCGCTTCGAAGCGAAGTCACCCGTCTGCGCGTCGAAACAGACGACCTCGTGCACCCCCCCCCATGATAGCCGAATTAAACATTTAGCGATCCCGCCTTTCTGTTATGTCGCGCGAGAGGGACGTCCTCATGCGCGCCGCCGCAGAGCGCGACGCGGAGCTCGCGGAGCTGCGAGGGGTCCAAAATGAGCTTGTGGAGGCTTTCAAGTGGGGGGGGGGGGGGATCTGTTTATAGCGCAGGTCATCAAAAACGCAGTTTGTGGACCTTCAGGCGCGCGCGAGGGAGGCGGAGGAGCGGTCGAGGGGGTTGGAGCTTAAAGTTGAGGATAAAGAGGTCTTTTAGTCTTTAGCGAGTTGACGGGAGGAGGCAGAGCTGCGGGCGGCGCTGAGGGACCTCGACGCTGCGACGGGGGGGCGGCGCGGCGACGCCGTTAACGTGGGGGGGGGGGGGGGGGAAGGGGGGAATTAAAAGGCTAAGGAAATTGAATTTTTAAGAAAAGAGAGGCGGATTGAAGTTGAGCGCGTGGAGTCGGAGGTAGTTTATCTTTTTATCTTTTATTTTTTCTTTTTTGAAAATTTGAACTTAAATTTAATTTATTTAATGCGCGTCCATCGCCGCTAAACTCTTTCAACCTTAAAAAACATCGCAATTTTAAAAACAAAGTTAATTTTTTTTAGTGGGGCGCCAAGTTGGCGGCGGTGGAGGCGAAGGCTGCGGCAAATCGGCGCGAGTTTGAGGCGACGGTCGAGGCTCTGCGGCGGCGGTACGATGACGTAGGGGAGGGGAGGGGGTGAACTAATGGCACGAAAGGATTTGCGCGAAGCGAAGCAAAGGCAAGACGAGGAAAAGTCGATTTTGGAAAAGTGAGTCGGTAGTCTTTAAAATTAACAAAAGCTGCAGAACGCGTTTAAGCGATATTTCAGCCCTGATTGAACAAAATAACAAAAAACTTGCAGAATCTGTTAGCTTCTTGGCCCAACAATTCTCACCCCTCCCCCCAGCGGGAGGAGCTCGCGGCTGCGCTGCGCCGGGCCGAAGGCGCGGAGGTGGAGGCGGAGGATCTGCGCGCGCGGGTCTTCTGGGGGGGGGAGGGGGGCTGATGGCGTGCAGGGGGGGGAGTTGGCGCGGGCTCTGGAGGGGATGCGGCGCGCGGACGAGCACCGTATTAAAGTTAATACGGGACCTTAATTTTGATGCGCCATCAATTCGCCCCACGGAGTCTCACCCCCCCCCCCAAAAAAAAGGACGAGGCGGCGAAGGAAGAGGAGCGGCGCGAAGTCGCGCGCGCCATCGCCGACGCACGGGGGGAGCTGCTGCGGCGGTCGCGGGAGATCGACGAGCTGAGCGCGGAGGTAAAAGTCTTTTATTTTAAATTGGGGGGGGCTGACGATGGCGGCAGAACGAGCGGCTGCGGGCGCTCGTCGGCGACGCGCAGGAAGTTGCGGCCGAAGCGAAGCGGCAGCGCGAGTTTGAGCGCGAGCGGCTGCAGGAGGTGGGGCGGGGGGGGAGTCTAAAAATAGAATGCGGGTTCTTTTTTGTCGCCAACCCCTCGAGGAGGCGAAGGCCTTTCGCGCCCAGGCCGACCGCAGCCGCGCGCTCGCGCAGGACCTCTCCGACGTTCCCCCCCTCCCCCCCCCTCTTACGCGCGCGAGAACGTCGCCCTCCTGCAGGCGCAGCTCAGCCGCACGCTGGAGGAAAAGTGCGCCCCCCTCCCCCCCTCCCCTCACGCCGCAGGGGCGCTGCTGCAGAGCAGCTGGAGGCGCTGCGCTCTAAAGTCCGCCTCTTTTATTTTTAGACCCACCCCCCCAAGGCCGCGACATCCTCCGCCGAGGCGGAGGGGGAGGCTCAGCGCCGCGCCGCCGCTGCCGAAGCGAAGCTTGGGGAAGCCCTGAAGGTCTTTAAAAGCGCTCTTTGTTAGTTTTAACTCGCGGGAGGAGGTGGCGGCGCTGCGCGAACGGGGGGGTCGGGACGAAGGGGCTGACGTTTGCGGCGGAGCGCTCGTCTGACGTCCGAAGGGGCGCAATCTTCTGGCGCTGGTCAACGAGAGCGCCGAGGTGGGGGGGTGCGGAGGCGGGGCTAACTTAAAAAGTCGATCCTACGTTTGTTAGCGCCTCATCACGTCCTCCCCCCCTCCGCCACGGCCACCCTCGCGGCACTGGTCGCGCGGCGCGCCGATGCGACTGAAGGGGTGCGCCAGCTGATGTGGGCGCTAAAAGACTCATTTTGTTAATTTTTATAGCGGCGTCGTCGTCGAGATCGCCCTCGCCCTCGCGCAAACCCGCGCAGCCGTCGCGGGGGCAGTGGCGCACGCCAACGCGGCCCTTGACGAAGTTAAATTAAAAGACTCAAAATTTATTTGTTAGAGGGGACGGGGGCTCAACCACGCGGACCTCCGCGGCGGCGAGGGGGGCTGGCGCGAGCGGCGGGGGGATTTGCATTTGGACGTCTCAGAGGGGGGGGGTTGCGTCTGAAGTTAACAGAGGTCGTTTGTTAGCTTGCGCGGCGCTGGGGACGAGCGCTGGCGCGTCGAGCGGGGGGGGGCTGTTGGGGGGGGACTGAGCGGGCGGTCGGGGACGTACGCGGCGAGGGGGTCGAATTTATATCCGCCTTTTAATTTAATTTGTTGATGCGGACGACTTTTGAGTTACCCCCCCCCTTAGCTGTCAAACGACGATTGAGGAGCGGCTGGCGTCCGTCCACTCGTCCTTCGACTCCTCGCGACGATATTTTCGCGGGGCTAACTAACAGACGGGTTGTAAAATAGAGCCGCAAGGCGCATGCAAACGCTCCGCAGGATAAAAATTAAAAGTAGTATTCTTCTTGTCTTTTAGTTTTTATTTACAAAGGGGGTGATGTACATTTGAAACAATTTTAAATTAAAAATTAAATACCCAACGTTACTCGACGAAAGTCTCCTGCACCCACAGCGTCAATCCCCCCCCCTCAAGATAGCGCGCCCGTGACTCCACCCGCACCCTCATTTCCACCCCCCTCACGTCCACGCGGCGCCCCCCTCCCCCCCTCATCACTTTCGCCGCCTCCTCGCGCGTAAACAAGAGCGCCTTGCCGCTCCCTTCGTCAATCCCCCTACCAAAAATTAAAAATAAAAAGACAAAAGAGAGCGAGTTGAACAACCAAGGCTAAAATAAACTAAAAACTAATTAAAATTAAAAGAATTTATAACAAATGACTAAATTAAAATTATTAAATAAACGTTAAACAAAAATTAAAGTTAAAATTAAAATTAAAATTCCCTCCGCTAACTCACGCGACGACAATGCGCACAACTCAATCCCCACGACGCGCGGGCCCAACACCGGCGCGAAAACGACCCCCCTCCTGAAGTCGTACCGCGCCCCCTCCGATGTCTTAAAGGCCCCGTCAAAATCTCCGCAGCCTCAGGCGCCGCACGCGCGCGGCTGATGGCGGCGCATGTGCGGGCGCTGAAGAGCTCAAATTTCATTTTGTTAGTGAAGGGCCACGTCTCAAAGTTGGGGGGGGGCGGGAGGGGTGGTTGCGCACGGCGCGCCGCATGGGACGGGTGCGCGGGCCCGCGTCGGTTAAAAGGCGCTGGACTTTGTTTTTAAAATCGACGACGTAGCCGTGGGTGGGGCCGAAGTCGATGACCAGCGCGCCGTCAATCCCCCCCCCCCCTCTCTGCGCAGGTGGCGGCGAATTGGCGCTCGATCTGCGCGCTGGCGTCGGGGCCGTAGGGGTCGAAGCGGCTGAAAAAAAAAGACCCGTCCGGGAGGGGGAGTTCAAACTCGCCCAGCCACAGCCAGTGCGGCATCTGGGGGGGGGGTCAAAAAAAGGGGGGGGGCGCACGGGAGGATGCGGCGGCTGCAGTGGCGGGGGCGGGGTGGCGGCAAACGGGTGCGGCGTCGTGGGGGGGGGGGAGGTGCGAGAGGGGCGGAGTTGAAGTCCGACGGCTTGAGCGCCGCCGCGATGGCGCCGCACTCCTCCGCCGAGCGGCCGAAGACGAAGACGTCGCCGCGAAGGGCCAAGGCGATGCCGTGGGGGTACGACGCGACGCCGAGGGGGGGGGCGGAGCGCTCGTCCAGCCGCACGCGCAGGACGTGTCGGCAGACGTCGCGCGCGCGGCTGGACCGCCGCGACGGCCGCTTCGAAGCGCTCGCCCACGACGGGGGTGGGGCGTGCGGGGTCTAAATTTAGCAGCCGCACGCCGCACTGCGCCGCGACGTGGGCGGCGAGGAGGTCGAGGGCGTCGTTTGGGAGGGCGGCGCGAGCTGCAGGGGGGGGACTTGACGTCTGAGGGGGCTAAAGACGGACTTTAGAGCAGTCTTTAAAATACCAGTCACAGCGGGGGGGGGGGGCCTGGCGGAAGATGCGCCCTCGGCTCGTCCACGTGCGGACATCCTCCGCGTGGGGGGGGGGAGCGGCCGAAAGAAACGCCGGCAGAGCCGAACGGCCCCTCCTCTGCTGCGCGCAACGGGCTGGCGCTTGCTTTTTAATTTAAACTTTAAACAGACCACAACGACTCCACCCCCCCCTCACGCACGCGCAGGCCGCGTCGCGCTCGGCCGCTGCCGCCCAGCTTCCTGCCCGCCCGCCCCCGCAGGCGGCTTCCCTCCGGCGAAGTCCGACGGCTTGAGCGCCCTGGCGATGGCGCCGCAAGCCTCCGCCGAGCGGCCGAAGACGAAGGCCTCGCCGCGGTGGGAGACGGCGAGGCCGTCGGCGAACTCGGCGACGCACTTGGGCGGGTAGATTGTGCCCTGCGGCGGCACAAGCCGCTGCACGTGCTGGCAAACGTCGCGGGCGCGTTGAGAGACCGCCGCGACGGCGGCGTGGCCGTCGCCGTGCACGACGGGCGTGACGTCGGACAGAAGCGCGAGGCCGCAGAGCGTCGCGACGCGGGCCGCAAGGAGGTCGAGGACTTCAAACGGGACGCCTGCTGCCGTGGCGGGATCCGTCCGCGCGGAGGGGGGGAGGAAGGACTTGACGTTGAGGGCGACGAACATTGCGTTGGGTCCCTTTGAGGCTTAAATTAAAGACCAATGGGAGTAATTTAGGGGTTCCAAGATCACGGCTTTGTCGCTGGGGGCGACATGTGAGGGGGGGGGGGTATCTGGCAGCGGCGAGGGGCTCACATTCCTGCCCTCGTCGAGGGGAGGGGCCGCGGCGACGAAAAATGAGGCGGCGCCGACGCCACACGGCCGAAATGGTGGGCCAGCGGCCAGCGCGGGGCGAAAAAGCACCCCCGCACCCCAAAGCCATGCCCGCCGCGCAGAGGCTGGCGCGCGGTAGGGGGGGGGTGCAAGGACGCGGACGGACTTGCTTCTACTCTACACAAATGGACACTCCCTCTCACTTCTTGGCGGCGAACTTCTGCATGCTCTCGGCGTTGTCTGGGGGGTGAGCGGCTGCGCGGCGGGTGGCGGCGCACCGACGAACCCCTCCGCCCTGAGGTGGGGGACCAACTCAACGACGCGGTCGCGCAGGCGGTCGCTCTTCTTCTCCGCCAGCCGCGTCCACAACTCCACACTCCCACCCTGCGGCTTCGCGCGGATTCGAATCCCTTCGACGTCAAAAGCGCCCCCCTCCCGCAGCCAAATCCCCCCCCCCCTGCGCTGCCCCCCCCAACCGTTGATTGCGTCCCCTTCGCCGACGTAGGCCGACAGCTGCTCGCCGACGACGGCCATCGCAACGTCCCGCCACACGTCGGCACTTCAAACTCAGCCGCCGCGCCGGCCGCGCC
>JAIYDP010000200.1 GCA_027487435.1 Verrucomicrobiaceae bacterium
CGAAAACTCAAGTAGCGTTGGTGAGCGCTTTGTGATACTCTTGAACTAGATGACTCCCGTACTGACTTTTGAGCCGAAATGGCATCAGCTACGATCTCGCCCAAGTTTAGCTTTGGGACCAGGGTGCTTGTGACAAGATCATCGTTTTTCTCAAAACACAAGTTGTCATCTGATTTGCAGTGTAAAGCGAGAGATGAAGGAGGTGGCAAAGCATCCAATGGGCGCTTAGTCCTAGCTTTTGGGCTTGTAACGAGCGTCTGCGACTTCAGGGACGGGGTCGATCTCGCAAGTGCCAATCGGTACGACTCGTTGACTCGGATCTTGCCCGCATGGACTTTCCAGGCATCCCACACGTCTCTGGGATGAAGCCGCAAGTCCTCAGATGTCGTAGCTTGCTTCTTGAACTCGCAATCAAACGCAACGGATCTGCTCATCCATCAAATCTCAACTAAAATAACAAACATATTTTTAAGGAATTAGAGATATGCAAGAGGTTGGTACCGAGTTTGACAGTTTCGTCACTGCAAGCCTTCGTAGGGCTTGGCAGAACGAAAAATGCTGCCCCGAAGTGCTTCCGTATGAGGCTAGATTAATATCAGCTGCATCGAGATGGATAGACCAGACCGTAAGCTGCGGTTTTCCTGCTAAATGCTGCTAGCAAGAAAGAATAGAAGAAGTCTCCAAGGGCTCAGAGATTAGATCTCACAGTCACGAGAACTCTATGAACCAGATCTTGCAATTGGATGTAGATAGAGTGAGGTACATGGTCAATTCGTATCTTCGAACTCGCCTTCGAAAGGCACAACCGCAAAATTTCTCCACTAACTGAAAGAGATTGAGAGAAAATGCTGGAGTTTCCCACGATCAAGTGAGCTGTCGCAGCTGCTGTCAAGTGCCGAATCGGAATTTGTCGGGGGGTGTGGCTGTCTTGTTGACATTGACTTATTTGCAAGGTTTTTGAAGGCCATTTCTCAACTATTTTCTGATTCTGTGACCATGGATTTACGGAACGATGTAGTGAAACTGGTTGGGGAGTTCCCTCAAGGAAAGGACTCATCTGGACTCGTATTCATGACACAGGGGAAAGTCTCGAGGAGGATCGAAACAAGTTTGTAATTGCGAGAGTCGTCGATGACGTGGGACCAGTGCTTGTGGAGTTGAAACGAGATTTTATTCTCTAACAAGTGCAAGTGATGGATCTGATCCTGTGGACTTCATTAGAGATGACATCTTTGTAGTACGATTCAAGACAATCAAGCAGTTCGTCCTGGATGGCCGAATCGACTTGATTTAGGATCCGAGTTCAATCCCCAAACGAGTGTGGTTTGTGAGAATGTATCCTGTAGCCCTGTAGCCCCAGGTCACCCCTGTGCCCTTTACTGAGTGTAGGCCAGTAGCTGTACGAGAATATGTTGTTCCCTGCCAGCTGTGCCCGAGCTCAACAGGGTGCTCTCCTCTTTAAATTTACAGACTTCGCCGGAGATGTTTTCTTTTTTCTCATTGGAGAACCCTCTTCTCCCTCCTGTTTCAATTGTCGTGTCAATACGTCTGCCGATTCCATCGCATGCGCCATGGCCTTGCTGAACTCTCCCTGAGGAATCCAAGCTGCGGCAATCAAACACTACAATCGTGTGAAACACAACATTTTGTGACATTCCTTCCCTGCAGAAATAGAAAGAGCTCTCTTTAAAATAGTGTTTGTCTTTTTCTTAAATTCTCTGAAACTCTGGTGGAGGGTCGGATGCCATCCAAACCCAAAATGGATGCAAATTCCAACTGGTCATGCGCGTTGACCCGTCTAGTCTGACTCGTTCATGAGATGGCGTTGTCATATCTTGGTGGCAGAATAGCAACGGAAGATTTGAAGTCAACGCCAATCTGATGCGCGATTCAACTGACACATCAGTTGGAATTTAACCCTAAAAAGGAAATTTTTGAATCATCAAATCAATTCCTCTGCAACTGACCATGTTGAACATTCTTCATGTTGTCCTGCTTGCCTGCGTTTCTCTGGTCCTCGCTCAGCCCGCTAACACGACACTCCATCTCACGACGTCATCGGTCCCATTGACTAGCAGCGCTGCAAGCACGACCGTGTTGTTCTCAACCAGCACGCCAGCGTCTGCGATCGTAACAACGTCGACGTTGGCGAACGGGACCATTCCAATTTCTACCACTGTTCGATCAAATGTCTCCACTACGGGCTTGATCAATGGGACAACGCTAGCTCCGAGTGGGACGGCCCCGTTCCCGACAGGCACTCCACTTGCCACCCCTCCTGGAACGTTCCCTCAAGTTCCAGGCACGACAATTGCTCTTCCTCCAGGAGCTCCGCAGCCGTTTGTTTCTTCTCTCAACCCAAACTCCAATGTGCAACTGGGCTCGTCAGTGTCATTGGTCATTGGAAACTTTCCACAGCGAGTTAATGATTCCATAAGATTTAGAGCACGTGTTTCAAATGGTGTTGGCTCTGTCTCCTTCGATTCAATTCAACTTCTTGGACAGTCCGGCAACAATCCTCTCATGTCCACTTTCAACGTTCAAATTCCGAATAACATCTCGGCGTCCTTCTACGGGCAAAGCCAAATTGGCGTGTTTCTGGTGATTAATGGGAGGGAAGCGTTGGAGTACTTGGCGCAGGCCCCCATTCACCTCGTTTCCGCTCCGATGGACGATGGACGACCCAGAATTGAATCAATCAGTACGACCCGAGCTTCTGCTGAAAGCCCGACTACTGTGACAATCACGCTGACTCGTTGGCCTCCGCTCAATTCCTCAATTTCTGGAGCCATGGGTATCTTCCGCAACAACGATGCATCGGACATTTTTGTTGTAAATGCTTCGTCAGTTTCCCAGATCACGATCGGAGGAGTCCTCAAGACCACTGTTTCAGCGACTTTCCCTCCTATTCCTGTCCGCTGGGTTGGACAAGTGGCTCTTGGAGTAGCCCCCATGATTAACTTTCGGATTATTGAAACTCTAGGACAAATGATTCCATTCTTTGTTGAAGGCCCTGCTCCTGTGACTATCTTGTCAATCTCTCCGAGTAATCGTGGTCCTCTTTCTGGAGGTGTTCGCATCGCTGTCGCTATGAATGGTTTACCATTTCTGACTGGCATGTCAACGACAAACATTCGCATTGAGTACGTGCCTGTTCCTCAGCCTGCCGCAGTGCCACCTCCTCCTCAAATGGGCTCTTCAAGTGGGCCATCAGGTAGCAGTCAGCCAGCAGGTTCGCAGCCTGCAAGCGGCAGTCCGATGCAGACAAGCCCGGCCCCAGCCAGTGGCACTCCCGTAGGCAACACCCAGCCTTCCAGTGGGTCTCAACCCCAGCAAACGCCGCAACCAGGTCAAAATAACACTCATCCAGCCCCAGCAGCATCCGCTGCTCTCAACATTAGCGATGCGACTGTTGTTCCTGTTAGCTCTGCTTCTATTCGCTCAGATGGTGCTGTCGTTGTCGAATTCGTAGTCCCTCCGGCTCGCATTCCCGGAGTTGCTGGTTTTTCCATTTCTGTTATTTCCAATCCTGTCCGTTCTGCCCTGATCCATTTCAATTACTTCAACGGCTCTTTCATTTCGTCCGTCCGTCCACCATCATCACAAGCACAAGCCACTACCCCGATTACCATTCAAGTGGCAGGATTGTCGGCGGCATCTTCTTCGTACATTTTCTGGGTGTCCCTTGTTATGGTCCCCACCATAAGGTCGCTTGCTGTTGCCCAGGACATCACTGTTGTCGGTGGAAGCATTGTACAGCTGGCTGCTAACCTGAGCGTCCCAGGTTTGCAACCAGGAACATACATGATTCAGGTGGAGACGCGGCGCCTTTCTGATAACTTCACGTTGCCTGTCATGATGAATGAATTCCAGATCACTGGTGCCGTCATCCCAGTCGTTCGAAAAGTAGAGCCGAATTCGATTGGTGCCTCGAGCGGCACGATTGTGAACATTCTTATTCAAAACCTCCCTCCAACTTTGTCAAACGTGGCTCCTTCTTCAATTTCTGTGTTTTTTGGTGACCGTGTTGGAACGAATGCTCGTGTTCTTTCTGTTGTTGGTACAGACTTGTCCGTCACTGTCTCCTCTCCTCAATTGAGCGTATCCGGGGGCACCATTCCTTTTCGAGTCCAGCTCTCTTATCCTCCTCAACTTGGAGGCAACGTCAACATTGACGGCCCTGCCATGGGTGTCTTTGATCAAAACCGCCCCCGTGTTGCTGTTAGTGTTCCCAATGAGGGTCCTGCGACTGGAGGATTCCTTGCTGCAGCAGCTTTCAACTACATGATAGATCCCTCTGTCAATCTGTCCCGCTTCTATGCAAACTTTCAATTCGGTCACGGTCGCAATACGAGTTCTTCTCTGATAATTCTCACGAACCAAGCAGAGGTTGCAAATCGCTTATCTGATCCTCGATTTGTCCAGCAAGTTGGTCCTGAA
>JAIYDP010000237.1 GCA_027487435.1 Verrucomicrobiaceae bacterium
CTTTGCTAGCAGACTGTGCAAACCCTGCAAAGCTCTTCGGCTCGGCGTTCTGCGCCTCCGCACTACCCAGCGTCACAACAACCGCCAAGGTTGAAAAACCTCGAATCAGTATTCCACTTCCCATCATTTCAAACATCTTCATCATCGGCTACCTTCGTTACGATCAGACAGTTCTTTTCATGTTGCTGCATCCTTACATCGCCCGCACCTTCAGCAATGCAAACGCAATACCTGCCCGGTCACCGCGTTCTTTCAGCGATTGCTCGATGGTCTTTTGCTTGCGCTCCACTTTCCCTTGAAAAACATTCTTTCCATTCCACTTAACTGTGATTTCTTTGTCTAAATCGACTAATTTATCGGATAAGCGCAGAGTGATCTCTTTCACATCGGTGCTATCAAGTTCGATCGTTTGCTCTTTACAAATGGCATCCACTCGTTGTCCTGCTTTGACTGTCGTAGGATCGACAGATAGCCAATAATATCTACTTCCTATCACATCGTCTTGCAGCCATGTGATGTGCTTCGGCCAGACATTACGCGTGTGCTTCAGCATCCATGGCACCGCTTCCGCATCCTTCAAATTCATCCAATGACCGCATTCTTCGTAACAGCGATAAAAATGCACATATTGCCCAGGATTTTTCTTTTCGAGCGATGCTAGCATTTCACCCCATTGCCGACCCACAACATTCCGATTGACTCCCGTGTCTTTTCCTCCAATCAATAGCGCAAATGGCAGGCTGCGCAATCCGTCTGGTTTCGTTTCGTTGGGATGTCCAGCCATCATCGCTACAGCAGCAAAACGATCCGACATCCTTGGAGCCAATTGATAGGCACCGTCTCCTCCTGCGCTATAGCCCATCAGATAGACCTTATCGGGATTGATTCCGTGAATTGCTACACAGTTCTCGATCAATCGATCAAACAATACGTCAATGTGTGGTAAATGCCACAAGTTCCATTCGTTTGTAGGTGCTCGTGGGGCAATATATAGTGAACCCTCTGGTTGATAGAGTTTGATCTGATTTTGCCATTGTTGATCATTGACCCTAGCGGGGGCATGTCCGCCACCGTGCATAGAAATCACCAAGGGCCGTCCTCCCTGCGGTGCTTGACCAAAGGTCTTTTCGAGCAACTTCATCGTTTTGTCGCCGATGGTAATCGAATGTTGTTTCATTTCATCCACGCGTTCTTTTCGCAATTGTATGAGATGCTTTTCCCAAGCTTGATTCGCAGAGTTCTCCGCAGCCTCGCGTGACAAGCCGTCTTCCGCATGAATCAAACTACTGCATGCAACCAATAATAAGAATTTTTTCATCTGCACAAATTCTCGAACGTGCTAACCCATTGTCAAGATCCATTTTCCTATTGCAGTGAACTTCAGAAACGGGCATGTTCTGCACGTCAAGTAACACAATCTTTATGGGACGCGCGTTTGAATGTAGAAGGAGAGCGAAAGAAGCTCGGTGGGATAAAATGTCGAAAGTTTTTCCGAAATTAGCAAAACTCATCACCATGGCTGCCAAAGATGGCGGTCCAGATCCTGATACCAATGCCAAACTGCGACTCGCTATCGCCAATGCAAAAGCGGAAAATCTACCTAAAGATAACATCGATGCCGCTATCAAACGTGCCGCTGCCAAAGACGCGCAGGACATCGTCGAAGTCAACTATGAGGGCAAGGGCCCCTTTGGTGTCTTAATTTTTGTTGAGTGCGCAACGGATAATTCGAATCGCTCGGTGACGAACGTAAAAACCTACTTCAACAAAAATGGCGGACAAATGGTTCCCAGTGGCTCCTTGGAATTTTTATTCTCAAGAAAAGCCGTCGTCGAATTTGAGGTGGCAGCGCACAACAATATGGAAGAGATTGAACTCGCTCTCATGGATGCTGGTTTGGAGGAATTAGAAATTATCGATGGCGTAGCGACAGCTTATGCCGATTATACCGCATTTTCTACTCTCACTCATGCCTTCGAGCAACTCTCGATCCCCGTGAAAAAAGCGGAATTACGGCGTATTCCTAATAGTCCCATCGAACTCGACGAACAGCAATGGCTCGAAGTCGAAAAACTTATCGATCGCCTCGAAGATGACGACGATGTTCAAGCCGTTTATACCAATATTGCTTGATTCATCAAGCCTTTCCAGCTCTCAGCAACGTCCATGCCTTGGCATGGACGTTTTTTTTCATTTTACTACTAAGTGCCTAGTATTGAGTTGATTCGCGTTGAAAAACACAAAAACACCTAAAAAATCGGCAAGGTGAGGATGGGGAAATCAAAAAAAATAGCGCGTGGAACATGCGCAGAAGCGATGTTTTTGAAAAAAAGTAAAAAAAGAGATGAAAAAACGTTGACCTAAAATGAAAAAAATGTAGATTTGTCCCGCCGCGATGAAGTGTCCGGCACGTGAGAGACTCCTCAGTTGATTGCGACCTCGTAAGTTCCTTTGCCTCGTGCAGAACGGCTTACATGTCCAATCGACTTTTTTGTCCCCGCGTCACTCGATCTTTGACAGTGTGGCTTAGCTTGAAGCTTGATAACAATGTGGTTGACTACGACAACCTGGTTATTGGTTCGGTGCTGGAAACAGCATGGCGAACAGGGAAGAAAAGTTAAGTGGAGAGGAAAAGGCCAAATTGTATGCTGCACTCTAGGATGTCTAGAATGCAGGTTCGCGTCAGAAGGTTTTACGAAATCATTTGAAGTAGCGAACGACATCACTTTGGTCGTTTATGTAGTTTAATATAAAAAACATATACGTCAACCGATTTTAATTTACGGAGAGTTTGATTCTGGCTCAGAATGAACGCTGGCGGCGTGTTTAAGACATGCAAGTCGTACGGAGTAACTAGAGTAGTAATATGATAGTTGCTCAGTGGCGCACGGGTGCGTAACACGTGAGTTACATGCCCTGTAGAGGGGGATAGCCCAGGGAAACTTGGATTAATACCCCATGGTCTCGCAAGAGTAAAGGGTGGCGCAAGCTGCCGCTACGGGATTGGCTCGCGGCCTATCAGCTAGTTGGTGAGGTAACGGCTCACCAAGGCGACGACGGGTACCTGGTCTGAGAGGATGATCAGGCACACTGGAACTGAGACACGGTCCAGACACCTACGGGTGGCAGCAGTCGAGAATCATTCACAATGGGGGCAACCCTGATGGTGCAACGCCGCGTGGAGGATGAAGGTCTTCGGATTGTAAACTCCTGTCATCTAGGAGCAAGACATGGTGGTAAATAGCCAACATGTTTGATAGTACTAGAAGAGGAAGGGACGGCTAACTTCGTGCCAGCAGCCGCGGTAATACGAAGGTCCCGAGCGTTATTCGGAATCACTGGGCGTAAAGGGAGCGTAGGCGGCGTGGAAAGTCAGATGTGAAATCCCGGGGCTCAACCTCGGAACTGCATCCGATACTACCATGCTAGAGTATTGGAGGGGTAACTGGAATTCTCGGTGTAGCAGTGAAATGCGTGGATATCGAGAGGAACACCTGTGGCGAAAGCGAGTTACTGGACAATTACTGACGCTGAGGCTCGAAGGCTAGGGGAGCAAAAGGGATTAGATACCCCTGTAGTCCTAGCAGTAAACGGTGCACGCTTGGTTTGAGGGGAATCGACCCCCTTCGAGCCGGAGCTAACGCGTTAAGCGTGCCGCCTGGGAAGTACGGTCGCAAGACTAAAACTCAAAGAAATTGACGGGGACCCGCACAAGCGGTGGAGTATGTGGCTTAATTCGATGCAACGCGAAGAACCTTACCTAGGCTTGACATGCATTTCTAAGCGGATGAAAGTCCGTGACCCTTCGGGGGACTTGCACAGGTGCTGCATGGCCGTCGTCAGCTCGTGTCGTGAGATGTTGGGTTAAGTCCCGCAACGAGCGCAACCCCTGTGTTTAGTTACCAGCGCGTTATGGCGGGGACTCTAGACAGACTGCCCAGATCAACTGGGAGGAAGGTGGGGACGACGTCAGGTCAGTATGGCCCTTACGCCTAGGGCTGCACACGTACTACAATGCCCAGCACAATGAGAGCCGAGACCGCGAGGTGGAGGAAATCTATA
>JAIYDP010000092.1 GCA_027487435.1 Verrucomicrobiaceae bacterium
CACTGCAATTCCCTCCCCCTCTCCCTCCCCGTATTCCCCGGCGATTATTCCTTTGTTTCCCTGCCCGCAATCCCCCCCCCCCCCCCCATTGTTCCCACGCCGGAGCCGAAGCCGACGCGTGATGTGTTTCTAGCCCCCCCCTGGCTTGAGCCCTTTCTCCTCCGTGTCAACCCGGACGGCTCCGTCCCAACCGATAGCCTCCTCTCATCTTTCCTCAGGCTCTGCATCCTCTTCTTAATATCTCTTTTCTCCATTTTTCTACTCCTTAAGCTAGGCATTGACCCCTCCCTTCACTATTGGCCCCAATCTCTTGCTGCCATTCAGACTTCTTACTGGGCTGTTTTCATTCCAATGTGGATCGGATCTGGCATCGGCCTTGTCGTCGTCATTCTATTTTTAGCCACATCACACTATGAAGGGCCGCGGTATGCTGTCAAAGGCGTTATATCCCGCGCTGGCCCATCCACAACCTTGCTTTATTTCAACCCCCCCTTTGCCCTCTCTTACATTCTCATCGCTACAAAATGCCAAGAGGCCAACATGTCCGCCCTAACAGCCCTCTCCCCCGCCCTCATCCTCTCCGCCGTCGCAGCCTTCGTCTCCATCGCATACGCCGCGTACGCGGACTCGGGCCGCTGGCGCAAGCTCTCGTTCGCTCTCTTTTCTGCTCTTTTGTTTATTTTTCTCTTCTTTGTGGGCGCTCGCATTGACGGCTTGACGACATGGCCATGGCCTGCCGTCGCCGCGCCGCTGTGGGCGATTTGTGCGTTAATATTTGCCCGCGCTGCTGTCGACATTCGCCTTGCGACGGCAAGGGCGTCACCTCCAAACGCCACACCCCTCCCCATCACGTCATCCTTCGGCGCGGCAACACACGTAGCATTGGTCGCCGCAGCTGCGGCGTCAGTCACGTCGGCGCTTCAAAAGGGCCTTCCCCGCACATTGTTGGACCCGACGGCTGGCATGGACCGCGCATTCATCCCCATTTTTCTTCTCTTTTTTGTGTTTTTGGTTGGCTTCGTCGCCGAGGCGTTCGCCGCGTTGTCTCGTCGCTGGACGGTCACCTCCTACTTCGCACTCGCCCCAATTGACCAACCCGTCGGGCCGACAGACGATGCCGCGACGGAAATGGAGGAAGAGCCATCAACGAGCCTTCCAACCACTGCGCAGGTGTCCTCCGCGCACGCCCTCCGCACGATCGGCTTTCGCTTCGAAGGGCGTTCATCAGCCACCATCCGCTACTTCGTCCGCGCGCTGCTGGCTGGGTTTGGGGCGCTGCTTGTGCTCAAGATCGAGATTAACCCCGTGCGCGACGGGTGGCCATCCCCGTGGCTGTTTGATGCTTGGAAGCTGTCTTGGTGGTGGATTTTCCTCCCCTTGTGGCTCATCGACATCCTCTTCGTCTTCACAGCCCTCAACTTTGTCGCCGCCGTGGCCACCGTCGGCTCCAAGCGCGCCGTCTCGTCGCTCGTCACCCGCTCAGGCATTTGGTCAACCGCCTTCTTCGGGTCCACGTTTCTCCTCGTCACACAAGTCTTCGTCGCCCTTCGCCTCGACCTTGCCGACGGAAGGGTCACCCTCCTCGACGCCTTCGTCCCCCTCATCGTCGGCGAGGCCCTTGCGCTGCTCGCGTCTCTCCTCTTCCTCCAGCTCTCCCTCATTGGCGTCGCAGCGTTTGTCTCCGCTGCCTTTTTATGTTTTACCGTCATCCTTGGCCTTCGAGTCGACGGCGTCATCTCCGCTCCTTACGCCGTTGTTTTCATCCCTCTCTGGGCGGCTCTCTTTCTGATCGCTGCAATCTCCGTCACCACCATCGTGAAGTCGCTGCGCAGTCCTTTGCCGGGCCTATCATCGGCCATCTTCGCCCTGCTTGACGTCTCGGCCATAACCGCCGTCACCGCCATGCTTTCAGCGCGCCTCGATGGTGTCTCGTCCTTGCGCGTCGTCGAAATTGTCTCCCCCCTCTTCGCCCTCGCCATCGTCCACACCATCATCCTTCCGATCTCAGTCTTCGTCTCCCCCCCCTCTCCCCACCCAGTCTCTGCCAATCGTTCCGAGCCCGGCCTCCTCCCGAATCCTCCCTCCCCCGCGGGCAAGTACTCAATGACCATCTCCTGGCAGCCCCACCGCCTCTACTCCTCCCTCGTACCTGTTGTGTATAGCGTCGAAGTGCGCCGCGATCGCGCGACGCGTTGGGTGCTTTTGAATGCGTCTCGCCGATGTCGCGTGCGGGTGGAGGACTTGGCGGTTGGTCACACGTACCGCTTTCGCGTCATCGCGTACGATGCCACGGGGCGCATGAGCACTGCAGCCCTCAGTGAGGAAGTCCACGTCAAGAGCGACGGTATTTGAGGCTTCACGGCTCTGACGATTCAGTCCCATCCAAAGTCGCGTTACCCGCCATCCGCCAGATTGTCACGTCCCCCGCGTCAGCGGCCGTGACATTGGCGTGGGCTGTCGGTGCGGACAACGGCAGTCCTATCACCGAGTATGTCCTCGAGCTTGCGCCAGACGATCTGCCTGACGAAGCCTTCGCGGAGCGATTCCGAGGGCGGGAGGTTGAGGTGCGTCTTGCGGGGCTAGAACTCAACAAAAGCTTCCGCGTTCGAGTAGCTGCGCTGAATGGTTTGTGCCCGTTTTTCGCGCACTCACGCAGCGTAGCGAATGGGCGAGGCCCGTACAGTGACGAGTTGCTTTTCAGAACGACGGAGGCGTCGAGCGCAATCGGTGAAGCGGCCACACACTCGCTTGTTGACTACCTAGTCGCAGAGGTGTTTGAGTCGTCCCCTCCCACTGCAACCGAGCGGTCTGCGTTAGATGTCCCGATCGACAACGAGTTCGATCAAATGGACCCTTTCACCCCACGCTTTGTTGGCGCAACGACCCGACAATACAACCCCCCCCCCCAGCGAATCACCTTCTCCAACCCCACCGACGGGATGCAAGGGCAATTTGAGTCTCTCGAAATTCGCTCCCGCACGCCTGTTTCCGTCGCCCAAATCCCTTCACGAGCCGGCACGTGGGCGGGGATGGAGCGGCCCCCTCCGAGAATGGAGTCGGGGGGTGGCGTGTGGGGAGGGTCTTTGCGGGCGGGGCTTTATGGCAGTGGGGGACGTTTGGCGAATTCGATTGTGCTTGAAGAGACGCTCGTGTAGGATTTGATTGGATTGTTGTACTTGATGTTATTATGTCACATGATGAGGTATAATGTACAAATGGACTGCAGGCGACGGATCAACAGAGGATGCACGAGGAAACAAGATGGGGCGCCTAGCCACGGCCAGAAGGAGATGGGAGAGGTGGATCAAAACATGACGGGCCAAAGGCTTGTGGCCCCGTCCATGTAGACCCAGTATCGCGCAGATCGAATCGGGGTGCGGCAGAGCGGGCAAGTGGCCTGACGAGAAAACCTGCGCGAATTTGAGGAAGCAAGAGGAGAGGAGTTAAACCATTGCGTGACGCAGTCGCGGCAGAACACGTGGTTGCACTCCAGGCAGACGGGGATGTTCATGGCTTCTTGGCAAATGGGACACGACCCATCGCCCCCGGCTTCCTCGTCGTTGACGGCTGTGTAAGCCGTGTTCTATGAGGGTGTAAGGGTTGTGCAAAAGGTCCATGGACGCGAGTTGGGAAGCAGAGGGAGTTAAATGACGTTGACACAAACCGGCCGACGTCGGACGCCAGCCCCAACTTGAGTGCGAGGTAGGCCCCTGCGGTGAGGGAGGAAACGAAGCTTCTGCCGTCGCGGATGAAGTAGACGTACCACACGGGGACGGGGGCGACGTAGCGGGTCAAGCTGCTGATGGCTTCGATAAGAACAAGAGCGTTCGGCTGAGGTGTTGGAGGTTTGATGGGATTAAAAACTGTGTTGGGGTACTTTAGGATTCGGAAGGAGATCATAAACGCGAGGGCTTTGAGGAAAAGCGCGACGAAACGAGTTGCAAAATCTGCGATGGAGACAGCCCAGAGACAGTTCCAAAAAGACCACGGGTGCAGTGGGGAGTCAAAATAAAAGTACTGGACGAGATCTTCTCGTTGGAAGAGGGCCACAAGGATGAGGAGCTGGAGGGACACGCAAAACATCAAGATGACCATGGAGACGATAGGAGCTGCCTCCTGTTGCGGTGAGGTGCATTCTGATCAACTCTACTTTGAGGCGGACTTGTTTTCGAAACGTTACATTTGCGAGGGAGAGGACGACGAAGTGCCAGAAGTACATCATGATTCCTGATTCGATCAATGCGGTCATTGGCGCTCACCTTGAATATGTTCCACTATAAATGTCGATATGAAAAGGAAACAGAACGTTAGAGTGTAGACAACCCATCGTGCAAACGATCGAAAATCTCCAGCACCCGTGGCGTTGGCCGCTTGGTCTTGCTCTGGGGAAGCTGGATTTTCCTCAACGGGAGGTCCA
Source organism: Verrucomicrobiaceae bacterium (assembly GCA_027487435.1). Lineage (GTDB taxonomy): Bacteria > Verrucomicrobiota > Verrucomicrobiia > Verrucomicrobiales > Akkermansiaceae > UBA956. The sequence goes on from JAIYDP010000092.1 coordinate 4,418, forward strand.
TCTGACAATAATGTAGTGCGGAGCCACTCCGCAATCATCGAGGTTCGGCTCATCGATTGATCTGGAGGAGGCGCGGCTTCAGGGACTTCCTCAGACATGTTTTGGAGAATGCTAACAAATAATCTCTAACAGTTCGCTGCAACATCAGACTGCGTCATCTTTTTGTTTAATATTCAAAAGCTCATAATCATTCAAACTCATATTCCCAATTTTGAATTTAAATCGACGATCATGGTGACATGTTCTGCATTTTTTCCTAACAGGTATTGAAGTAGTTAGTTTAGTTTTCAGGAAACGGATGCCGCCCAAGAAGAAAGGCGGCGGCGCCAAGAAGGCAAAAAAGGTTGAGTATGACACATCGGTTGAAGCCTGTGCGCCATTCGGATTTCTGCCGAATGATATAGTGGAGACTCCTTTGGGTTTAAAGGTTGTCATCGTCGGTGTGAAACTTGCGAAGCCTGACGACCCAACTACAGGAAGGCTATGGGCCATGTACAGTGCAAGTTGCGCATCCCCACTTGGTCCCAAGAGTGCTGAGGAGTTTGCTCATCGTGGTTTCCGAAGAGCGAGTCTAACAGAGCACATTCTTCGTGATCACAAGGAGACGATGGCGAAAATCGAGCGCATAAAGCAGGCAGGCATCAAGGCTCTCATGCCGAAACCGCCCAAAGACAAGAAAAAGGATGGCAAGAACGATGGCAAGAAAAAGAAGTAATTAGTGAGTCATGAGATTTTGTACATTAAACCCCCCGTTGTGAAGTAGCCGTCAGCAGATTCCGCCACGCAAGGGGTTCACATCAACATATAACCATGTCATAATAAACATCACGAGAAGCTCAATCCGACATCATTTCCTCTGCGCCTTGAAATCAAGAATCCTCGCGTTCCTCCTGACCGCCCGCCGCAATTGGTCCGCATTGATGGCGTATGCATTGCTTCGATCGGCAAGAAAGCCTTCCAACACCTTGCGGCTCATTATCTCGTACCGAGCGAGACCAAACACGGCCAACGCGATTGCAAACGGGACCAACGGGTTCGCAAGGACCTGCACGATGCGGGCGGCCACGGATGACGTTTGGATGGCGTCATACACGCACGATGACGCAGACTGACTCAAAAATACATTGATCTTATTGGATGTGATGGGACACGTCGTGCTGCCTCCGGTCGTGCACGTTTGGGCACCGGCGACGCAACATTCGTAATTTTGCCTTGTCGAGTACACCTTGACGTGTCAGGTGGCTGAAAGAAGGGGCAGGGTACGACGAAGAACGTGTAGTAATACGCGACGAGGGCCATGGCCATCGTTGCGGTGTAGACGATCATGAAGAACGATCCCAAGTCCTTTGCGCTCCACGGCTTCTGCGGCTTTTCATTGAAGAGCTTTAAGACAAGGTAGTCGACGAGAAAGGAGATGAAGAAGAGTGCGACGCCGAGCAATGACGAGATGGGGAAGTAGGGAAGGGCAAACCAGAGGAGGAGCTGCTGGTAAAGGACTTTGATGACGAAAGGGGGGACATCAAATTCGACTTTCGCACTCGCGGGCTTCTTGAGGATCTTCGCAAAGACAACAAACCGGAGGGCGTTGATGAGAAAGTTGGACGCGATGCCAATGATGACGTCGATGGCAAAGAGCTGGAAGAACTTGGCACCGACCTGGTCCTCGCAGAAGTCAAAATCGCAGTCTCGCTTTTGAATGTTGAAGAGCCCCGACGGCACAACCTCGATGAACATGAACACAATGGCGGCCTGAACGAGCGCGGACAAGATCTTCCCGAGGTACAATCTTCCCACTCGCATCTTCAGCGCGAGAGCGGGGTCATCCCACCGCTCGATCGACACGGCGAGGGCGGTTATTTGCGGAAGAAGGGCGTTGATGGCCGTTGGCGTGATGGTCGGGATGAGGCTCATGACGAACGAGGTCGTATTGGAGGAAAACACAAACGTCGAGTAGACGATGCCAACCCACCCGGCGCCGATGAGGACCATATTCAAAAGCAGCCCACCGGCTCGACGGCCGTAAAGGGCGAGCTTTTCGCTCTGCGTCCGCGCTTTCACCCGCTGGCGGATCGTGTCTTCTGAGAATAGTTCCTTCAGCTTGCTGGCGACCGCTGCGGAGATGTCGGCGGCTCGCTGCTCAGTGTTGACGCCAAAATCAACGCCAGAGAAGACGTTTGCGGCGTAGCGAGAGGCGTTCTGGTCTCTTTCGGAAAGCTCGACGACGAACTTGGCGCGATATTCTGAAACGAAGCGAAGGAGAGAGGACATGGCGATGTAGAGGATGCAACAGAGGAAGACAAGCGCGTAGAGGAGAGAGCCTTCGAAGCCGGAAAAAACGAACCAAGCGGGGTACAAGGAAGAAATGAAGCGGAACGTCTTGCCTGCGGAGACGCTGAGGTAGGCGTTGTAAACGACGACGCCGCCCCACAGGACGGCTTGGAAGAGTGCGTTGAGGATCATCCAGCGGAAGAATTTGAAATAGACGGCGATGCCGCTGCCAAAGAGGGACTCCGCGTGCTCCACGGAGCTTTGCATGACGTCGAAGATTCGAAAGAAGCGCCCGATGCGGTTGGAGATAACAAACAAAGCGGAGGAAAGGGAGCCTCGCTCTTTCGCCCCGTCCTCGTTGTGGGCGTTGACGTCGTCGTCAACAAAATCGACCCCTGCTTCGAGCGCCCTTTTCTTTGCTTCTTGCCGCCGCTTTATTTCGTCAAGGCGCTTCATTTTCTGCGCGGCGGAGATGGCTGACGTGTTGATTGCCCCCCCTCCTTGCGCGAGGTTTTCAGCTTCCTTCTCCTTGATAATCTTTTTCAGCTCATCTATCTCGCGCTTAATCTTTGCGTTGGTGTCCTGGAGATGTTTGCCTTCCTTACGCACAGCTTGAGTTGTGTCCAGAACAGATTTCAGCGCGGCTTCGGCGTCTTGAATGGCTGTTTCGATGCCACTTGCTTGGGGAAGAATGAAGACAGCATCTCTCTCCAGGGGTTCAGTAGGATTCATGTCGTCTGTTGATATGAATCCAAGACTCGCTTCATCCTGTCGAGGCTTCAATGGCCCATAAACCATTTCAATGCCCCTCAGGGGAGCAAACGAACCGGGCTTTGATGTGTCGCCGACTTGAAGGAACTGATCAGAAGGCTCGGATAGGATGACATCGGGTTCAAATCGAAGGTGCCCGGAGAAGCTTGGATCAATCTCAAGAAACTCTATCTCATCATCCATCAACCTCTAACAAATTCGTAAAATATTTGTTATCAAACCGAAGCGGAGATTTGACTGGAAATGAGACATTGAGCATATTTGATGAAGAATGTCTGATATGCAGCGTCGTCTATGGCGTCAACTTCATCACTCTCGCACTCCAAGGACGAGACTGAGTCGTCTTGCCAAGGACTGCAGGGTGTGAGAGAATCGGGCTTGGGTCGATACTTTGATAGAGGGTAGAGTCTCTTGGGGCTCATGATATCTCGAAACAAGGGGCTTTCGAAAGAGGCACTCTTCCTACAACGTTGGCTACAGGATTTTTTAGCAGACTGAATTCTTGGTGTTTGTCCCATTTCTACGCGCTGCTTGTATCGTGAGAATGCTCTCCTTGCGCTTCTTCTCGCCTCGTCAATGGCCTTCTCTAATAACGAAGGCTCATCCGGGGATTCATCGTCTCTTCGGAAGAAAGTCGCAATTGCGTGGATGGTCCAGCCAGCCCTCAGTCCCGCTCGCAGGGCGATATTTGCGGCGACAAACAGCATCACGCAGACGGTTCGGATATTGAAATGACTCTTGAGCAGCTCCGCCTCCGCTGCCATGTCGGCTTGGAGACACCTTTGTTTCAGCGTCTCGTCAACAGGTTTGCGAATCTGCATGTGTCATGGCAACAAGAAAATGCGGACTTGGGGCCAGCGATACCACTCCCAGCTATCTCGATTGATGTTTAGATCATCAGGAAGACAGAATCCGTGGTCAATGGGACACAGGATTCGGCCGGGGGACTTGACCAAGATATTCAAATCGTTTCGGTCCATGTTGAGGATTTTCAAATCCAGGAGAGCCACCTTCTGCACCTCAAAGTCTGAAAATACCGAATTGGAGAAGTCTTGGGCAGCTTCTGCTTCTGCGACAAACTCTTGCAGGGAGCCAACTTTCTTGTGAACGGTTCCTCCGCCGTAATTGAAAGAAGGGTGTGCAAGCGTTGCGCGTATTGTTGGAGGGACCCCTGCAAATCGGCCAAAGTCGAGGACGTAGGCAATGACTTCCCGAACGTGTGCCTCTCCCGACACGAACCCATGCACGATGCTCTCTTGTCCTAGATTACCAACAAACCCACGAGGGTTGTGTGGAGCATACGCTTCTTCGTCGAGGGGCTTGAATATCGCAACGAACGCTTTCCTCTCATCCCGGAGGAAGTAGGACCCGCTTGTTCCCTCGTCAGCAAGGCGAGGGGCAAGACCCGCACGTAATCCCGCGCGAACGGTAGCCACTAGCCTCCGTATTCGATCTAGAGTTGTGGTTAGCAGTGCTTTGCGCGCTCCTGGACCATTTACGTACGGCTCGTCTCGCACGTCGATCTTCAGGTCAGCCATTCGAAACCACGTGACTTCATTTTTTTGAAATGGATTTGAAGGCTGTTGTTTCTCGCGTGTTGACTGCGGCAATGGTTGAAATGATTCCAGCTCTCTGCGATAAGATTGTTGCGGCAATGCAAGCAAGCGTGGTGTTGAAAGAAGACAAATGTTGCCAGACTGCCGGCGACGTGGAAGTGGATGCGCCGATGTCCGTCTCCGAAGCAGCGCGTACCGACGATGAAGAGTATGTGGATGCCTGTGAAGAATTTTACTCTGCCCCAAATTCTCCCGTAGAGGAAGCTCCCACTACGGAGCTGGACTACGCCAAAGAAAACATCTCCACGCAAGTTTTCGTGACCTCAGGGAAGGCCCGAAAAGTTCGCTACACGGACGAAGAGGACCAGCGAATCATCTCTTGGGTCAGTGAAGCGTCAAAGAGAGGGCTGAGCCACTCTGGGCAGATGCTCTGGACTCAGGCAGAGGCTGCTGCTGTACGAAATCGCTGCAATTTCGTCTGACCCCGTCCCAAAGGTAACTGCCCATTCGTGGCAGAGCATGAGAGACCGCTACTTAAAGAAGATTTTGCCAAGCTTGAAGGAGCCTCCCGCTCGTTCGACTCCCCAACCCTTCGCCCTCGTCTCGCCAACGCGGAAGCGGAAGCCTGTGCCAGAGGCCTTGCGGCGGCTGATCGCCGCCGGACAAAAGTGGCGTTGCGAAAGTTGCGCAGGCGAATTAGAGGCCACGTTCGAAGTCGACCACACCCGCCCTCTTTGCGAGGGTGGAGCAGACGACGTCTCAAACATGCGCGCACTATGCCCCAACTGCCACGCGAAGAAAACGCAATTGGAGCGCATGCGGCGGAGCGCTGCCTGGCGAGACGCAGTCAAGACCTTTAGTACATCGAGCTCTTTGCCATCATCGCAGCAATGCGGGCCCTTCACCAGTCAGACTCCAAACGAGGAAATTCCCCTTACTTTTGAGTCATGTCCTCAACCTGTTCCAGATCCTTGCTAGCCCGCCGCTTGACTGCGGCTTTGTTGCACCGCCGCGCGATGTCTTCCATCGTCGGCATGCAGTGCAGCGCAGGCTTTGACAAGTTCTTCCGGCTCCGGAAGGGGCTGTTACATGTCACATGAGACGGGGGGGCGGTGACGGACCTCTCCATTTCATGATAAAGGAACTGCTCAAGGCTCGGCTCCACTCGCATGTCGACTTGCTTCCTCCGGATGGACGATTCCCACCTTGGCGACGACGAACGGTGCGGGGGCAGGGTTTGACGAGGGTCCGGGATGCTCACCTGACATGTCATGATGACTGTGCGAATCCAGCACCGTCAATTTCACCCGAGGAGGCGAACCCACTCTCTTTCCTCGCCGTCGCGTCAGCCCCATCCCCTTCGCACTAACAGGTCTGTCGAATCCGTCGCCCCTTTCGATCTCCGCTTCAATCACTTTGGCAATGGCCGTAAGGTCCGGCCTGGCCTTCACAAACTCCAGCTGGCTGGTCGAGCGGAGGAGGTACTCGTGATCGTGATTGTAAAACCGCTGCGCCAGAGGGAGTAAATTCGGAAACCTCAAAATAGAGCGCTGCTGCTCCAGTCGCCTCAAACTACTCGTCGGACGGGAGGGTGTCCTCGCCCCATGCTCTGACGATGCTGACGGATGGGAGGGTGGCGTGGACTCGCTTCTAAACGGAATGGGAGAGAAAAATCGTTTCGGGTAGAACAGCTTTGATGGAGAGATGGAGCCAGCTCTTGGATACGGGTTGGGCGAAAAGGGCTGACTCCGCTGCTTCAGCGCGCCGGAGGGGCTCGAGGAGGCGGAGGAGCCGTCGATGGCAACGGCCGAGGAAGCGGAGCGAGGGAGGGTCGATGGTGTGCCTTTGGTGGAGCTTGGCTTAAGCGAGGACTGCTTCGTGTAGGCGACGTACTGTGGCTGCGGCGATGGCTGCGGCGATGGCTGCGGCGATGGCTGCGGTGAACGTGTCGGAGGGGCTTGTCGAGGCATCCCTGTCAAGGGATCGAGAGGAACAGAAAGGGGGGGCAACTTTGGATTGCGTACGGCATGGGGGCGGCTAAGATCCTCAGGCAGAGCGGACGACATCTTCAGAACGTGCAATGCTGCAGGAGGGGCAGCAGCGAAAGATTTTCGTGTCCTGTCGGATGTCTCGTTGACTTGAAGCGTGTCAGAAGAGACGAAATCAAGAATCTACCAAAAGAGCTTGCTTTAGAGATCTGATGGCCTGATCGGACAGGAGGACTTTTTGATGGGGTCTCAACCTCATTTCCGGATGATGGGGAGTCGCTGCAGGACGTTACGCCGAAAAGAAACTCTGTTGTATGCCCAGCGCCATGCAGCTGTTCTACGAGAGCAGGGCTATCACTTTCGTGCGGCGAAGACTCCGCCAGAAGTTGGGCGCTGACGGCAGACGCCTGCGTTTGAGCCACAACAGCGGCTGCCTTTCCTTCTTCACTGAGGAGCAAAAGGGCCGGATGGGGCGACTGGATGTGCACGGGAGAGTCGACATCTGCCACAAAGGGCACGCTGGACTCAGCCGCTGAAACTTGCGCCCCGCTCGCCAAGAGCTGCGCAGCCACGAGGGGCACGGCGTCCAAATCAACTTCGTGCGGACGCTCCGTTAGAATAGAGCCCGCCCATGGACCAGGGCCCTCTCCCTTTGGGCTGCTGCTGTCGATGACGTCCTTGCGCTTCGCAATCGACATAACCGTTCGGTCACGGTCAATCAAGGTCATCGTCAACATGAGGGATGGGTGTCTCTGGCTTGAACCTCAACAAGTGGTGGTCCCGTTGTTTCGGTGGTTGGACGGGGACAAGAAGAGCCCTTCGCTGCGTCGCTTGCTGCACTCAAGGTCGTTGGGACGAAGGTGTTACTGCATTACTTTACAAAGTGGACATTACGCGCAAGGGCAGATGCGGTTGGTGGACCAATGCGTCGCGTCGCACGTTGGGAACGTATCTGTGACAAGACATTTGCCAAAATGCTTTCCATTCCGAGCGCTTGAGACGTAGTTCGGAATGTCGGGACCGACGTTGTAGTCGCAACCCTTCTCACAGGCAAAGAGAGAATGGAGGCTCTTGCAGTCGTTGACAAAATCGAATAAGCTCGCATCGCAACGAAGCCCTTTCGACGAGCACGCCGCGATGCAACTTTGACCCTCGCCGCTTGCAAGTGCGCGCATGGAGGGAGGGGGCTTGACTGCGTCAGAGCCTGCGTATGGGCTCAGCCTTTGGTCGATCAAAAAGATAGTCTTTAACCCCTGCACGACACGAATGACGTGTTTGTGAAACGTCCGTGGTGAAGGCCTCAGCCCGATCGCTTCTGCTGCGGTCAGAGCTGCCGCACAATTCTCTGTACGCGAAATGGAGGGAAAATTCTCCCTCGAGTAGAGGATTTTAACGGCCGGCGCAGATGCTGATGATAGTGCCGACAATTCGATGCGACTTGCAGCGGCGATCTGCGCGGCCATGTCCGCTTCGTATTTGTCCTTGCGGAGGTACGATAAGTCGCCAAGGTCCGGAGACGAGCCGTCCGACACGACAATGCCGCTGAAATGCCTTTCAAATTCTTGCGGATCCACGTCTGATCGCCGTTAGATTCGCAAGGCTAGCCCCCACTCGCCCCTGTCTTGCCAATGTTGCGGTTTCTGCTGACTTCGGGCACGACGCACTCCCTCCCTTTGTGCTGATCATCCACTCGCATCCAGTGGTCCCACGCTCCAAACGGAAACTTGGGCTCCAGCTTCGCGATGAGGATGATCCAAAACCGGAACAAACCTCCATCCAAAGCTCCCTTCGCAGCATCCAACCCAGGCCTGGGAAATATCCGTTTCGGAACAGGCGAGTGGGGCTGAGTTGCTTCAGAGTCAGGAACTGCATGGGATGGCCTCGGCACGAAGCGGCTGAAGCCGTTGTCGTTCCACGAGGAGATGCACCAGATGGTGGGGTCGTGGTCAAGGAGGTGGGCAGTTTGATCGAAGAAAGTCAAAAAGTCAGGGGACGGGACCAAATCTTGGAGGTTATCTCGACGATACTGTAGAGGGGGAGGGTTACCATCCTCTAGGAGGATCGCGTGGGAAACGGCCGAGTCGGAGAAAACTGCCTGCAACGCATAACTTGTTGGTGTGAGCTGAATCAAAGGGCTGGCGGACTGATAGTGTCGGGCAATGAAGACAACAGACTCGCTCTCACCCGCAGGGACGTCAAGGCGGTTGTAGTTGATGTAATCGAACGTGTGGCGCGATTGATACTCCAGCACCTTCGCCTTGACATCGGCATTATTTCCGTCCTGCGACACAAATACTTTGAAATGGTCAATTCCTTTCAGCTGGAGGGTGAGACAGATTTTGGTTTTGGAGGGACTTTGAACACGCTGTCCAGCGTCTGGCTCAAGTAATGGGGGCGGCTGTGAGTCAAGATAACAATACCCACTGCCTGTCAAGGTGAGAGAGAATGAAAAGCGACAAGAACTTTTCTTTTCAGGAAGCTGAATGGGGCGGCGTCGCCCATGCTTGCAGTTTGGCGTTGTGGAGCTGTTTCAGCTACTCTGGAATCTTTGACTGTAGTATGCTGCCTCATAGGCTGCTCAGCACTGCGTTGACTTGGAATTTGGTACACTTTGATTGGAACTTTCTTCGGAGTCGAGCGTAGAGCTGCCAGGCCCTTTGCAAGAAGAGGATTGGATGGCTTCTTCGTCCTAGTTTTCCTCTTGAAGAGGCTCAGCAAACCCTTAGGCGAAGGACCCTCTTCAGCATCAATCGTTGACCAAAAGAGAAGCACAGAGACTATCCAAGCCCCAAACAGGAAGTACACAAGGGGTCTTGACGTCATACTCTGATCTCAAAGTTCTCACATTAATTTGTTTGTTAGTTTGCATCAATGCAAGGACAGCAGCTATCGCCTGACCAAAAGGAGCAGCTTCGGCTGTTTGGTTGGCAAATATGTTCCAGTCTCACCCTGAAGGAAGATTGTTGCTTCTTCAAAATCTTTTCATGGCGGGGCTTGTTGCTGGTTCCATTCGAATTGCGCCCGCTGTCATCGACCTTGTGACAGGGAAGCTCTTCTAATAAATTGGAAAAGAATCTTCTCTTTACTCAAATCTTTCGGAGCCTGGGCATAGGGATGCTACGCTGCAGCATGCTCGAGAAAAACAATGATTGCCTGAAGAAGTTCTTCACCTGTGGGGATGATCTGGTTGGCAGGGAGAAGGAAGCCATAGCGGCCAGTATCTCGAAGCTCGACCGTGAGACCAATCCTCTTTGATGTTGCCTTGTCAAAGAGCCAGTCATCGGCGCCGCCAGACGCAATATACAACTCGGCCGCATGCTCTGACGTATAGACCATGCCATGAGTGTCCTTGATTGCCTTTGCCATTGAGTCGCCAAGAGCCTTCAGCTCGACTTCATTTGCAGGCTTCTGCTCGTCCGGATAGCACCACCCGTATGGCCGAAGAATCAGCTGCGAGTAGCTGTGAATATCGATGCCCGCACGAATGTCGACCCCGGCAGCCTTGAGCTTCGCAATGTAATCACGAATATTGGCTGTCTCAGGCTCAGAAAAAGCCGCGGTGCCGCGGTAAGTATCGCTGGACGGGGTGGGAGACGCGCCACCCTCTCCCTGCGATGTGAATACTGGATTCAAGAGCACTTGCACCCAATGGCTGCCCCAGTTGCGATTCAGGTCAACTCCATAGGAGCCATCAGCGTTGTTGCGGCGGTTCTTCCTCCACAGGCGGCTGCTGGACCAAGTATACGAGTAGCCGTCCTGCAGAGTCAAGGCAGAAGGACAAGAGATACCGGGTTGACTACAGGGACCCAATAAATTCCAACATCAGATGGGAGCTTGCCACTCGCGCGCTGCTCGAAAACAGATTTGAACACGAAGAGGCACGCGGCGGGACTTATCCATTCGCGCGCATGAATGCCACACTGAATCCAGACGTCACCATGCTTTCCATCACCAGGAATATGGACAACAGGGGTGTCCTTTCCCTGGAAAGATTTTCCGATCGAATTCACGAACGTAGCATTGTAGGTGGTAGCGAGCTCTTGCGCCTTGCTCACGACCTCGTCGAAAGGATGATAGTCGGCATACCAATCAGCAGCATGCAAATGATGCTTCTGCTCCTCAATGACGGCATCCACATCAGGAATCATGACAGAGTAGTCCCAGCCCAACGCCTGACTTGATTCAGAACGAAGGTGCGGTAACTCAGGGCTAGATAAGGAGCATCTCAAAAGAATAACGAGAACGCATTATAATCGCAAATTACATTATAGAGCGTACCTCCAAGTACGTCACAAACTCGTAGTTACTGAGAACATCGACATGACCCTTGGCGGCACCCCAAACGTCCAATTCGAGGAATCCGAGGGTCTTCTCGTATTGCTTCGGGGAGACATTGACACGATACACGATTTTCTTCTCCTCCGCAACAAGTGGAATCGCTGCTGCGATGGCAATGGCTGCAAAAACTGCAATCACTCGCATTGGAAAACTCTAAATTATATTCGTTACCATCCTTTTTTACGTCTCTATAGACACCATCGGGAATTTTTCGCCACTTGAGATGGGTCGAGATGCCAGCAGAACCGTAAACGTCCTTTTGCCCTTTGGCGCTTCATCTGATTAGTTCAAATCATGTTTCACATATTCTGAACTCCAACCCCTGCCCGCTTCCCTACCCTTTCGTTTGTAGACCCGATTTCGGGCTGTCGTTGATGCCGCTTCTCGTCAGGTTGTTGCACCCTGTTTCTCATCGTGGCTTAACCTTTCATGCTCTTGCGTTCTTGTACTTCTGTCCTACTTTCATCCACCACAGCATTCAAATGCATTCATTCTACTCACTTGACTGTACACCAGGGAGGGGTGCGTCATGCCACATCCTTCAAACAAATGGCAGCATCTCAATACAAAGTTGAGCCGTCAGAGGCCGCCAAAATACTGCACGAAGTCATCAAGTTCCCAGCAGAATTGTTCTTGTCGTCGAATGAGCGTCTCGTATGGCTTTGCTCAACTTTGATATGATTTCTGAGTCCCTCTCCTGCTCCACTCGCATGTCCGTCAAAGCTCTCCGCAAAAGCGTGTTTTCTTGCAGAGCATCGACGTTGAGCCCCTCTGTGACGTCTCTGATGACAGATTTGACAATCTTGAGAACCCGGTCGATGCCACCAGCTGTCTCCTTCCAAAACTCTGGGTCAGAGTACTCTGGACATTCGCTACCTTGATTGCTTCCGAAACCATTCGTCTATCGTCTTTTGCACCATCGAAGCTCATTCGCAGCATGCTTATTGACTGGCTTAGTGATTCAGTTGCTCTCGACGACACGGAAGCTAAAATCAATGTCTCGGCAGCTTCTCTTGCGGAATTTCCAATGCTGATCGGTTCAGAGTAGCCATAGACGTCTAACGTGAACAAGTACCGAAGAATCTCAGCCATGGCAGCAGTTTGGGTCTCTACTAGCTCGCATGCATCGGAAAGGTTCCTTTCAGCCTCCTGGGCTCTCTTCTCATCCTCGGATCGCTGAAGCTCGATGGAAGACTGCAACGAATTAGTAGCACTCGCGCTGAATAGGACCGTTAGCCTGCTGAGCAGCGCCGATAGCTTATCGTTCGCATCGGCCATGCCTTGGCACCGCAGGCGCTCTGATTCAACTTCCGCTGAAAGCAATGTGGAGTCGTCTTGTGCCCTCCTCAATTCACCGCGTGAGTCCTGAATCTCCAATTCGAATGCAGCGACTCTCTCCCTCAGGAGCTGAGATACGTCTCGTTCCCGGACCAAGTCAATCTCGAGCACTTTGCATCTGGCCGAATCAGGGCGAGTCACGACACGCACTGATACTTCGATTCCAGTTTGTTGAGCGCTTCCCTGCAGCTACACGATTAGTCCCACAGAAGAATCTGTTCGTGTACTCATTCAGTTCTGTCGAGGTCAATGACAGCTTCTCTAGCCGTTCGCGCAATTGCTGTGGGCATAAAAATGACAACAACTATCGCCAACTTCAGACATTTCGGCGTGCACTTGAGCCTGTCTCTGAATGACACACTCGAGCTCTTGAATTTTTTCCTTTTGCAAGCGCACAACAGCCTCAAAGTCCTCCGACTTGGCCCTCTCAGCGGCGACGAGTTTCCGATACTCCTCGATGCAGCCCATACATGCTGTGAGGGCCTCCATTGTGTCCATCGACGGATCACACGAATCAAACGACAGGAGTGGCACAACATCGACAAGAGCCATGATGGATTTGATTTACCTAAATTAACAGATTGTTAAGGCTCACATCGCGGACGAGATCGTGTCCGCGTGACTTCGGAGACTCTCGACCTTCTGCGAATATCAAAGTAATCGTTTCATCTAGACCTCTTTGAGGGTATCCGAGTCGAGGCCATAGTCAGCAAAGAGCTGCGGCGACGATTGCCTGCAAATCCGATTCAAATGTGTGGCGTATTGGTCAAGTCTGACTGCGACGCCACTTCCACATTCCATGTTAGCAAAGGAAGCACTGCATGAAATGATGCCTGCAAAATTAGGGACGCCAGAGCTGGTACGAACTTTTTGATGGCTTCACGGTCGCTTCGACCCCATACTCGTCGAACGGAGCATCAAACACATCCGGGAAGGTGATGGGAATCGGCTGCGAGTATTTTGACACCAGGGAATGCGAACCACGCAGAGACGAGGAATGAAAGGGGGAAGTCACGTCCCTGCGCCAGATGAGAACTACAAATCCGAACTCACTCAGGCAATTTCAAGGACTTGTCGTAGCAAGGCCGCAGCATCGAAAACCGACGAAATGATTCCTTGCGGAGGGGAATGATCGATTGCTAAAGAATCAGTCTCGGCGAGGTTTCACGCACGTCGTCCAAGGGAAGAGGATCAAATTTCAGTGTCGAGCCTTGCCAGTCCCCGAGGACTTGAGGGGCGCGCCTAAGTGGGAGGGGAAAGCACAGAGACGCTTGGGCTACGTTGTAGGACGGGGTTGGCGCCATGAAGTTGCAGAGGTCCGAGACTCCGAAACTGTGCTCTCTGTGGGTTTACGAGGGAAGGGAAGAGGAGAAATGCAAACCGAAAAGAGAGAGTCAGAGCGTCCACAGCCATGGATGCAACGGCAGTCCTTCGAAATCGAGTGTCCAATGCTTTGAGTCCTTTCGAAGGGTTTGAATTCAAATGCATTGGAATAAGCAATGAACTCCCCACCATCCTGGTGCGTTATTGGTTTTCGAAGTACTTGACACAGCTCCGTAACTGATATTATCTCATCGAATAGCGCGGGGCCATGCGAGACGACAGGTTGTCGCACAATCGAATCCAAGAAACCAAACGTCAAGATTGGGCATTTGGAGCCCATTTCATCAGCCAATTCCGTCACTATTGAGGCCCCAATGGCGCTGAATCCATTGCCCACGTCGCACATTGAAACGAGCCCCTTGATGTAAGACACGAACGCAGCGCCGAACCTGGACAGAGTCGCAGTCCTCTGCAAACCATCGCACGGACTCGATGAAACCATCCTTCTCAGAAGGACATTCCTGCAAGGCTGCAAGCCCAGTTTGATACCGAGAGAAGTCAAGGCCTGTGTGCTCGTGTATCTTGTGGACGGAACGCGGGTGATACACAGCGCGCAGGCAATCCCCCCAATTGCTGACGTCCTGCTCTCTGAACGTCACGTCGATGTGCTGGCTCACTGAGAGGATGTTGACTATTTCGAACCTCATTGGAGTCGCTGGCAACCAACGCTTGCATGAACGGCGTGGGTTCTGGCGTTTGTACAGAAAAAGTGTCCACTTTGTTTGACCTATGACATAAACAAGACAAAATTAGCAGTACCAAGTCATTGTGGCACCCGAATTTCCGCTCGTGTGGTAGACAGAGCCAATGTTACCTTGAAATGAGATGAAAGCATGATTGTCACACTTCCAAGATCACACAGCACCATTCGGGGAGCTTGAATCTATAAAATTATTAATTTTTATGTGCTCGTGCCTGCATCTTCTCAAACACCTGTAGAATTGGGGACATGAGCTCGTTGGGAGGGTCGTGTGACCTTGCGAATTCATCCTGCCTGTGAGAAAAACAACACTGCCACTACCTGAATACTCCAAAATACAGATCCTACAAAATTCGAGACATTTCCTACTTGCAGTGTAAGTACCTGTGCAGAATAAATTGCAGGGAAGATCGCTGCACTTCTCTCATGCTCTATTTTCCATCGAATGGGTATTTAAATGCAACATGTTGTCGTTTCTGAGTCCCTCAAGTTTTATTCATCAGCTGAGGTCTTTGGACTTCTAGTCGTCGTTGTTTTGTCCATTTTTGTAGTTTTTCGCCTTTATCGGACACATTCTAGAGAAAAGCGGCTCGTGCTGGAACCTGATGGAGGAAAGCAGATGGATGCATTGCAATCGTCTCATTCCGATGAGAGCGTGGCTTTTGCTTCATCGACAATGAATCCTGATCGGGATCTCGACCAGTCACTGGTTTCTCCGTTATCCCTGCCTTTAAATGTTTCTTCCATTTCTTCTGTGAGTCCTCATGCGCTACCGATCACTCCGAAAACCCCACAGGTGCTTTCGTTCTTGCACTCAACAAGCTTGTTAGCAGATCCAGTCCCCAGCAGTACAAAGCCTAAGAAGCGTAATATTCTGAGGATGGATGTTTTGCAAGATTTGAAGGTTGTCCGAAATTACAACGTACTCGAGAGCCTCTTCTCCTCTTATCCTCGCAGATTCGACGGACTGGAGTCGCTTCGCTGGGTGTGGGTAAATTTCAGTGAAGTCCTGTCGGCCCTTGCCTAATATTTTCAGACCTCTCGCACCGGACGGGTCATGCCTAACGCTGCCTCAAAAGCAGGATCCAGTACCACCAGCTCCTGTAGTAACCTCTGTGCTATCAGCGAACTTTGATGGAGCTGCCATTGCGCCGAAACCCGAGGGTCCGAGGGCAGATTTTTTGCGCGAGTCCCGTCCGCAGCCGCCAGCCCCGACGGCGCCAGCGCCTGAACTCGCTAGCTTCCCTCCCTTCTCGCCTTCAATTGCTCCTGTCGTTGAAGCACGCACCGCTCAGGAACCTGTCGTTTATGCTGGAAGCAAGCGCTCGACTGCGACGGAGGAGACGGAGTGTGCAAAAGGTCGCTTCCCTGCGAGGCCACAAGCTGCTGCTAGCACCGTTGGTGGATCGAGTGGAGGCGGCGTCGGCCTCTTGAACGCAGCCACCCCCTTCGGACCGCCGAACTTGTCTGAGCCTACTGCACTCGCGAACCCTTTAGAGGTCAAGTTGGCCCAGCATCTCACTGGCGAGAAAAAAGATGCCATCAGCCCTGCAGCGATTCAGCCTCAAGTACATCTCTCTCAGCCAGCTGCAGTCGCCATGACGCCTCTTCCGACCCCATCATCTGTGAAGGCCGTGCTTCAAGCACATCAGACGCCGCAGCAAAAAGGAAAGTGGGTCTTTAGTATTCACCCCATGCCAGACATTGAACGCAAGGTGCGACACGTTTTCTCCGCTCTTAATGCGCAAGGCTCCCGACTTGACAAGTGACAACAGGCCACGTGCACCAGAGGACATTATTCTTGCTCTGGTGATCTGCTGCATCATTGAACTGACCTCGGCAAGCTCGACGTAGATCGTTGGCAAGGGGCGTATGACGCAGCGCTCGTAACTCTTTACATTTTTTAACAGCAATAACTTTTGGCAGCAAGTCCAATCAGACGAATCTCGCAACCGAATCGTCGCGCTCATCTCTGCTATTATTTCCAACGTCGCCGAGCGCGCCGCTGGCGACGGCCCGCCTCAGATCTCTTTTCTCGCGACTCGGACATTGCTGCGATTGTATTTGCGCCTTCTTTCGCATGGCGTCCCTGCTGAATGTGTCCTGCAAGTCCGCTCCCGTTTGAAAGCTCGTCTGATCGGTCGTTCATGCTGCCAGGCAATGTCGGCGACATCCAATTACCCCATCGGCAGGGTTGGGCCATCATCGCAGCTGCCGCCAAATCACTTCCGCACGGCTCTCCGCTGTTTGTTGCAGCTTTGCTGGTCCATCAATGGAATGATGGGCACATTTGACTAACGTTACAGGAGCTAGGTGAGACCGCACTTGCAACATTTCCTGCAAATTTCGCGCGCTTGCTGGAGGTTGCTGCCCCTCACCTCTCGCGGCATGAGCGCGTAACAGGCGCTCAGGGGGGGATTTCCTGACGCTTCAGGCTGCGATCGAGAAGTTTTTGAGGTCGCGCAGGGCTGTCACGAATTGGAAGGACTCCCTCGCTCGGCTCTGTCCCATCGCGTACTGCGCTCATCTTGGAGATGATGTCTTTTGTGCGGCTGTGAGAACATCACTAGGCGCGCGTCATGCTTCGTTCGAAAAGCTCCCGCAGAAATGGACGGATCACATTGTCAACGCACAGGAATGGACGCGGAATACGGTCCAGCCCCACCGCCATTTGCCTGACCCCGCGCAGAAAAACGTCCTTGCAGCCTCTCGCGATCGCGCCATTGCCGTTTTTTCGCTTCTCGTCGGACCACCACCGCATCGCTGACTCTTCAGATCGACCTTGGCCGTGTAGAGGCGTCCTTCAACTTTGTTGTCAAGCACACAATACAAGTCTCCACGCTTGCAGTCCCATTGTTTGATGCCCCAGGAGGAGCCATTTTTGAGGCTCTTTGTCGCAGCTGTGGCCCACTTCTGCCCGGAGATCTTCTGCAGGCGAGTCGTTCCACGTCACTGCACATGCCTCCTCTGCGAGGCGACAGGCGCCGTTGTGGGCGCAAGCGTCGACGTTGTCGTGCGCTTCCCGCGTGTTCTCGAGCGCGATGTGATGGCCCTGTTTTCTGGTGTGCATGTGCAGCACAGCGACGCCGTGCAGGGTCAAGTTGTCGTTAGGACGCTGCTGAGGTGTCCCCGCAACAAGCTTGGCGATCGTTCGGCGCTGCTGCTGCGATTGGACGAAAAAATCAGATCGCGCGTTCAGATTCAGAGGATGTCGTGCAGCGACCACCCCGCACAGTTTGACCTCGACAAGAACTCTTTCGACGCAGTGAAATCATTCCTGGCTCATAACTTCTTCCGCCGGCTTGTCTCCGCGCGGAAGAAAGTCCTTCCAGCGCCTTTCGCAGAATTGTTGTTTGGCCACACGGCAAGCATCGACGGTCTCCGGGTGATCGAAGCCTTACTGGTTTTGTACATCGGCGAATTGATGGATCCGGGAACATGCGTGAGAGGAGAATATGCGCTAGTTGCTTTGCTGCGGGTACCCTGTCTCTTGCACCCACTCATACCTGTAGGTCAGCATTCTTCGAATTGCGAAAGACTGTGCGCCGCAGTTCAAGGAATTCCTTGCCAGGGAAGTTGCTCCGATGGTAGAAATACTAGGATCAACAAGACATGTTAGTGAAGGGACGGGAGTGCGGGGTGTCGAGGTGCTGAGGAGTTTGCTGAGGGAGTGGGACGCTGTCGTTCTTTACCGACGGGAGTCGAAGGCAGTTCAGGAGCGAAGGAGACTCGCCGACTCTCGTGGTGAAGAGGAGCCCGAAGACCTCAACGACAACGAAATTCACATCCCGCGTGTGATCGATCTGTTAAAAGCCGTGTGACCATTCGTACTGGGTACAATTGACTGAGTCTGTCCCATGTTGAAGAAGTTTCTGCAACAGTTGAGGGCTTCGGTGGCGCCGACTTCTATTGCAATCGGCAATTCTTCTGCAGACATCGATTCTTCCTTTTCTGCGCTCATCGTTGCCCTGGCTGCTTCTCGTGGATACCTCCCTTGGTACTCGGCGCAGACGATGCCCGTTCTTTCTATTCCTCGCGCTGACTTCGCTCTGCGAAGCGACGTGCAGAAGATTTTATCGAAGATTGAAGTGGGCCCAGAAGATCTCTTCTTTAGCAACGATGAGTCCGTTGAGAAGGCTCTGCCTGCCAGTGACTTGTTGCTGGTTGACCACAATCAACTCACTCCCGAGCTTGCGCTTCATTCCCACAACGTCAGAGTTATCATTGATCATCATGCTGAAACAGGCATGTATCAACATCCGCTGACGTACAAGCGTATCGAACGAGTGGGGTCCACCTGCACACTCCTCGCAGAAACGCTGACGGACGAAATGCTCGCAGCCACAGCCCCGGACGTTCCATTTCTCCTCTCTGCGGCCATTTTGACAGACACAGACAACTTCAGCAGCGTTACGAAGAAGGCAACGCCTTTGGACGAAAAGCAATACGGCCGTCTCTTGGCGCTTCTAAAATCGTGCGGCCGCCCCTTTGAATCCTTTGGCATCACCTACGATGACATCCTCCACGCTCGAGCTGACGTCAGAGGCTGCACGACGGAGCAGAAGCTCCGGTCGGACCTCAAGGAGATTGCAGACCCCAGAGCTGGCGTCGCCGTCGTCCATTGCGCCGTCCGAGATTTCATTTCCGACGACCCACACTTCGCTTCAAACATCGCCGCCTTTTGTCTCCAAAAGTCCTACCATTTTCTCGTCCTCATGTTCCCCTACAACGACGACGGCGCAGTGCGACGGGATGGCGCCTTCTTCGGCCCCCCCACTTTCGTCCAGCAGTTAAGTGAGTACATTTTTCAGAAGCCGGTTGAAGCTGCACCCATCAGCGGCTTGAACGCTGACATCACCGTCGGTCCCTCGCAGTGGGCGCTGCGTTGCTTCCAAATTCGAAACTTGGCCATTTCCCGCAAGCAAATGCAGCCGTGGCTGCTTGAATTCCTTCAGCTGCCGCACGTCAAGGCGCAGTTTGTTGGCGCTAGCTCCCTTTAATAGATGTACAGCCCATCATTAATAAAAGCGTGATCCCCTTCGTCAAGGCGCTCAGAGACATTCGCCCCAACTGTCGTGTGCTTGTTTCAGCCAAAGGCAAATTCCAGAGGGCCCTCTACCGCTGCTCATCCACTGACTTGGTCGCGTACGTCAGCATCTTAACATACTGCGCAATGCGCGACGACGACATTGCAGCCTCCCAAACTTGCGCGCTGTAAGTCAGCCTTTCACGTCAGCACACGCTTGGGTTCAGCGCAAGACCACTGGGACTCCGTCCATGCGCGAGGAAGCCCCTTGGGAATCCGCCGGACGATGTCACCGATCTCGGTGGCACAGGAGGCTTCATCCGGCGAAAAAACGACTGAGATCTCAACGGCCGCAACTGTCGCGTGAGGGGCGTCAAAGTTGGTTGCACCTCCTTTGAAAACGTTCTCCACCGTGCGATGGAGCACAGCTTGGGCGATCGGATCGTACGCTGTGCTGATGACATTGACCACTGGCGTCTGAGAATGGGCGCTGCAGACGGCACCAATGGGGGGGTATGCGACGTCGTCGCCGGAGTCACGAGCGTCAGTAATGCAACGCTTCAGCATCACTGCCTTGGTAGGTCAAAACAAAATCAAGCAAAAGCAGGTGAGGAGGGAGGGTGGGCTACAGATCGGAGAAGCTTCAGCAGCGGGAGGTCCAATGCGTCGAGGGAGCAGACGACGAGAACGGAGGAGACGCAGAGGGCCCAGATCGCATATCGGAGGGACTGAGATAGCAGCGCAGACTCATGGGACGGAAAGTCGTTGAGATGCTGAGCCCGTGTGAGGCGCGCGGAGAGGACTTCGCTCGACATGAACGGCTGGGACTGAGCGAGGCGAACGGCGGTCTACCTGATACTCCAAAACAACTCTACGGTCCGTTGTTATGCAGACTCCAACACCGAAATCGACCTTGAACGCGTCATATACGACACGCGGTGCTGTACGGCAGGATATTCGCCTGCCCATTTGGTCGCACAGCTGACGCCAGCTCTGGATGAAGCGAGATGAGAGACGCAAGAAAAGTCTGCATTATCCTCAATTATTCCAAACTACAGGATTATGGCGATTAATGCAGCCTCACGTCACTGGCCTTTCGATTGGCAAACTCCATGTTCTCGCCAATCATCAGGAGGAGTCCTTCTACTGCTGGGGCCTTGACTTTATCCGCAAGCAGAGTTACTCTTGGTTGCGCCTGCATTGTGATGCTAAACACATGTTGCGACCTCATCCTTTTTCTTCTTTTCTCGTTTCATCTGACTCTATTTTCTATTTGTTACCTACGAAGGATATGTCGGTCTGATGTCTTTGTGGCCTGTTTTTGCCGTCTTCGTCGCAATCCAATGGGCACTGCTGTCTGTGACATTTCGAGGGAAGTCAATTACATTCGATGAGGTTTGAGAACAGTAGACGAAATCACTCACGGCCGAACAGGTCGCACACATTGGAGGAGGCTATTCTGCAGCCTTGTTTGGCGACTTCCGACTAAATCCTGAAAACGGAGTAATACCGCAAACGTTAATGAGGATCCAATGCGCCTTTTACATTGCAGAATTGCGGGGTTTGGCCTCGCAGCGTTAGGCGAAAACCTCACCCACACGGATTTCAGCCACCCTGCTTGGCTTTATTCCAACTGCTGGGAGGTTGGACGGCAGCTGCTCTACCTCGTCGGCAACGTGTGCACTTGCGCCGGCTTTGATAATGCCCTCAGAACCACTGGAACGTTGTTGCAGCTGCGCGCACTGCCGTTTCCCTCAGCGGGCCTTTGGTTCTTTTGTTATCGATCGTCGCTGCCCATCGTGCATTCGGAGACATATCCTCTCCCTCAGTCTTGATAACAGCCGCACTCGCTGCGACTTGTCCGACACTTCTCGCCAACGCCCCTCTGGTCACGTCGGACGCCTGGGCGGCCCTCGCGTTCTTTGCCGCCACAATCTCATTTCAGCGCGCGCTCGACTCGGTTGAAACGGAGGACCTTTTCAAATCCTGTGGGCACTTTGGCGTTGCGGGTGCCATCGCCGGTCTTCTTGTCGCTTCAAAACACAGCGGCGTCCTCTTTGCGCTCATCGCCCCCCCCCTCCTCCTTCGCTCCGCGTCATTGTCGAAGTCGCGCTCTAAGTTTGCAATCAAAAGCATCTCCTTGTCAGGGCTGGCGGCAAGTTTGGCGTACGCGACCCTGTGGGGGTCCTTTCGCTTCCGCTACGACGCATTCGTCCATGGCGAGGGGGTGGAGTGGAGGAACACATTCGCAACGTCTGACAACTACTTAAAAGGCCCAGTTGGGGACTCCCTTCGATTCGCGCAAAAGTATCGCCTTCTGCCAGGTTTGCAACCCCCCCCCCCCTCTCTTGACCATGTCAGAGGCGTTCATTTACGGCTTTAACTACGCCGTTAAGTCCGCCATGAGCAGAAGCGCCTTTTTCTGGGGGCAGCACTCTGCTCACGGATGGAAGCTCTTTTTTCCGATATCTTTTCTTGTTAAGACCCCAACCTGTCTCCTCCTCCTCCTCCTTGTCGCGCTGTACAACATCCGCCGCAACTGGCATCGCCTTCCTGTGCCGCACCTAGCGTTTTTGTTTTGATGCCTCCAGTCGCATTCCCAATCAACTCTGTTTGCGGTTCTCGTGCTTTCATCAATATATTGGATCGTCGCCATCAAAACCCCTCTCAACATCGGCCACAGGCACATGCTGCCGACGTACCCCCCCTTGTATGTCCTCTCGGCTGGTGCCGCAGCGTTTGGAAATAATTTCCAAAAAGTTTCGACCTCTCATGCATTTAACAAACGAAGGGGCTCTCTTTTACCCTCGCCATCGGCGCAACCCTGGAGTCCTTGTGGCAATACCCCAACTTTCTCGCATTTTTTAGCGTTTTGTCCGGAGGGCCACAGAATGGCTACCGCTTGCTCGTCGACTCTTCGTTGGACTGGGGGCAGGTTTGAATTCCCGCGCAGCTCCTGTCTCATTTGAAAAAAGGATCTGCCTTTGATGGCCGAGTTTGAAAAGAATGCGTCGGAGCCCGTGTACTTGTCGTATTTTGGGATGGCTGACGTGAGGGCGTATGGAGTGAGCGCCATCATGTTGACGTCATCATCCTCCGGGATCAGCGCTGAAATGCCGTTTGATTTTGTGGAGCATTTAAAGCCTGGATTCTTTGCAATTTCGGCCTCGATGCTTCAGGGGGTCTACAATAGCGTAGCGCCAGGACGAGTTCTTTACGTGCCTTTGCCTTCTAATGTCCCAAGTGGACGTCCTTCAACGAGGAGAGATTCCGCGCGCTTCGGCGCCAAGTCGACGAAGGGATGACGCTGGCGGCTGTAGATCAGAACAGGTATGGCCCTAGAGTCGTCTCACATCTGGAAGGTATGACGGATATCGGCTCGCAAGAATGTGTGCCTTCCTTCGCGAACGCGAGCCCGACTTCAGCTTTGGTCACTCCATCTTGGTTTATCATCTCGACGAAATCGCTTTGGAGAAATATTTGCATGGGCCCACTCCCCATGAAATGAAGCTAGGAGACCTGACATACGTTTCGGGATCTTTGTCCCCCTTGTCTGACGAGGATCTTCATTAGTACATTCGTCGTTGACAGGTTATTTAGTTTGTACTTTTAACGGTTCAAATCAAACCCGTTGATGTCTTTCACTCTTCAAGAGGGTGAAGAGGCGTATGAGATTGATGATAACGTGAGTCGTGTAAGTCGCACAGGTCTTACGCGTCAAGGAGTCGAGGGGTTTGGGCAATTCTCAGTTTCATCCCGCCGCTGCTGCCGCACTGCCCTTGACGACCTCTTTTTCCACTTACGACGTTGGGAGCGAAGAGAAACCCCTCAGCGAAGAAGAAATCTTGAGCTATCATGCAGTCCGCACGTCAGAGAGCTCATACAGTCCTCATCAAAGACAAAGAGGTCTAGGCCCCAGGACAGAAAATGCAGCTTTCGACGCGCGCCTAGCAGAAAGACCTCTTGGTCCCAGCGATGACACTGCAATAGGGACTCCATCCGCTTCAGCCTCCCCTGCGTTTGACGACATTCAAGACTGCACGTCGTTCACAAGTATGATGTCCGCCCTCGGCCTCTCCGTGCCCCCAGCAGCCGAGCCCCCTCTCTCAGACCCTCCTCCCTTGCGTTCCGTCACGCGCCTCACGTCCTCATCCGCAATCGCATCGTCCAAAGACCCTCCGCAGCGAGACCCCACGCCTCCCCGTCGACGGAAGAATTCTTCTCGTCGCCAAGCCGCAGTCCATCAGACGCGCACATCATTCGCAGAGCATTTGCGAAGCGCCGCCCCGTTCGACTCCTCCCCGTCGTCCCTCAGAGCCTTCGTCTTGTCGCGCGGCGCACAGCTCCTCAGCCTTGCCGCCAGCGACGCCGCTGTGGACCTCCTTTTACCCCCCCCCCTCTTGCTCGCAGATATTGACCACGGCGAAGCCATTGAAGTCGACGATGCCGCAGCTCTTGCACCACCACCCCTCGCTGGTTCCTTTACAAACATACCAGAAGCAGCTGGGCCTGTTGCTGAGCTCGCGTTTGCCCGCGGCCACCTCGTCGTTGAGTTCGTCGGGCCGCGCGTCATCGTCGCGGCGCCGCTGCTTGACCTCTCCCGTGTTCATCATCTTGACGTGGGCGACTCTTTCGACGAAGCCCTCGTCAGCTCCGTTCCTCTTCAAAGCGATGTCGATGCACCCCCCTCCCCCTCCGAGGCTTCTCCTCCCCTAGGCGCAATCGTCGCGACGTTTGGCACCCGCACGGTCACGTCACTACGCGCTTGGGTGGCTGAACGCGTGCCCTGCCATGGCGCATCGTTCCATTCGCTACCCCCCCCCCTCGCTGCTGTCAGTGACCTTGCCGCATTTTGCAATGACGCCCTCTCACGTTGGCTTCTCGCCACAGCCCCGACTCAGCCGCCTCTTGCGCTGGATGGCTCTTTATCGCGCTCCTCAGGATCAAAACAAAAGCTCTCAAAATCAAAGAATCTCATCGACGGGGAGGCGGCAAGAGCGCGGGCGATGCGCGCGCTTGTGGACGCGCTGAGCTGCTGCAGGGGAGTGTTGGCTGGGCTGTCGCTTGTTCAAAGATATTTGAAATCGGGAATTGGAGCCTCAAGTTGTGACGTTTGGATCCCTTGCGCGTTGGCCAACAAGTCGGGCGAAGGCGTGCATTTGATGCCCATCACAGCGCTGCAAGCGACGTCTCTGAAGCCAAAGGATGGGGGCGCCATCAAACTGCCCATTCCAACGCAGGAGCTCCGCGGCCCCGACGCAGTGAAACAAATCCGGGAAGAGGTCTTAAAGGGGCGGCGCCTCGCTGTTGTCGGAGGTTGCGGCATTTGGACGGTCGCATTGGATTTGAAAGTTGCAGGAGCGGACGGCAATCAGCGCGGGTGCGCGATTGTTGCCCTCGCAGGAGCTAGTGACGGTAGCGCAATGGCGGAAACGTTGCAAGGGGTGGGGGAGTTGATGGGTGCCATTGCGGAGAGCGAGGAGTTTGCGATGAAGGTGGGGGAGGTGTGCAAAGAGGCGCTGCGGGTGATTGCGCAGAGGCAGAGCAGCTAGTGTCGTTTGATTGCCAGTTCCATGTGGCGGTGATGTGTTGCTGATTTGATAATTCCTGTACTCTTACATATTCTTAAATCGCGGTCCTTCCTCAAATCCT
This sequence comes from Verrucomicrobiaceae bacterium, assembly GCA_027487435.1. Classification (GTDB taxonomy): domain Bacteria; phylum Verrucomicrobiota; class Verrucomicrobiia; order Verrucomicrobiales; family Akkermansiaceae; genus UBA956. Next base: position 29,438 of record JAIYDP010000092.1, read on the forward strand.
CTTTCTGCGGCGTCAGACTCGCCACAAACGCCACTTGCACCCTCGGGCTTTTGGCTTTACGGCGCTAAAATTTGATTCGTGAGGGATCTGTGGTGTCAGTACAACTCCAAACGTGATGAAATGAGAATATTCTCACAGGCGGGCGCTACAAGTGTCAGTCAAAAACTTCGAGTGGGTCCCACCCTCCCGTGGCAAGCATCTTCTTCATCGTGGTCGCGACATACGAAGGTGCGGACCTCTCGTGACTCGGGGCTCCCAATGGGAGTCGACGTCTCTTGCCAGCCGCGGCCTGACACCATGATGATGCTTGTGGACCGGGAGCTGGACTCGGAGTCCTCATGATCCACGGGGCGGTTAACTTGGAACCCGCGCACATTTGCAAGGTCTTGAACCAGCCGCTTAATGCGGTCGACGCCGACATCTTGGCGTTGGCATTGAGGAAATTCTTCGTCCTGAGACGTTACCGCAACGAAGACGCCAACAAACAGTTTGCGTCTCGGTCGAAACGCTTCGCGTTTCCCAGTCCATGGGGAAAACGCCACCATCGGTTTGCATTTGAGTATCAATCGTGGACGATCTGAACGGATGGTGCAGAACATCATTGTCATCGTCGTCATCTCGCAAGGAGTGATCGACTTCCTATCGGAATGAGAAAAATAAGATAATATTTTCATACACGGCCGGCAAACAGATCACTTGTCAGAGAAACTGGAGGAACATAACGCCGTTCGATGGGGGACGGTTGACGAGCACTGGGAGAACGCCTAGTGTGGTCCGTCCTGGCCCTCGAGGGAGCAACCACAGGTCGAAGTCGATCGTGTAGAGAAACGTTATGATCTCCTCGAACTGGAGTAGATGAAGTCGTCCTTCTCATCGATTGACTCATCTGGAAACGTCAAAGGATGAGCTGAGGGATTGCTTCGACATGAACAACAAAGAGAATGACAGCTTGTTAGGTTGATGAAGCAAGAATGAAATGAAACGATAAGGGATCTAGGCGTCGAGAAAGAATTCCGTACTTGCCGAGGCCTGTTGACGATGACCACCAGATGCTAAATAAAAGATGACGGTTTGTTACTTTGGCTTCGATTCGGCCGATTCCACGATTCTTTCGAATACGCTGAGAAGTGGACCAACTCGCTCGAAGATGCCCCGTGTCGCCAGTGCTGAGATGGGCGCCTTCACGAACGGGACGTGTGATCATGCGAGTGCAATGAGTCCCGTGCCAGATTGTGTGGGATGTTCGGGATGGATTATTTCGGGGAAGTTGCTTCGAAATACAGATAACGAAAGGCTCAAAGAAAGGCTCAAAGCTACACAACGATCAGATTCACTCAGAGGAAAGCAAAGCTCGCTTAACATCATCTGGAATCCGCAGAGACAAGATAGTGCTGTCACTGTTAGCCTTAATCTTTGCCTTTCCGCCAGAGGGGTTCAGAGTCACTGTCAGTAGGACAGGAGAGTCTCCTGTGAGGGTCGAGCCGCATAGCCTCATACACCCCTTGTCAGTTAATCGGAATGAGGAGCACAGACTGATTCTTCCAACGACACCACCGCCATATTGACGATGGAGAGAACCTTTTGTAACGGGAGCGAGGAGCAAGGTGGGAGCTCAACATTCAACGAATTCTCATTCATACCGCCAAGGCGCCCTGGTAACGTCAGCAACGGACTTGAACCGCATCACGTTCGAGCGACATGAACTCATCCTGGGAAATGTGAAACGGTCGCACCAACTCTCCCGGAGGGGGAGTGATAGAAACAGGAAACACCCCTCGGTCCGTGCTGTGGAGTCAACTGAGAACACTACGACCACACGAGAGCTCAAACTTGGCTGGTCTACTCTTCTGTGCAAAGTCTACGTGAACGACCGCTGTCAGTTGTGCGTCAGGGGCGATTGTTGCAATGTCGGGGAATGGATACATTTGCATGCCTTGGTCAAGCATCTGAATGTGTAAGACTTGATAAGGGCAATCCAACTGTTCTCGCAACCCTGACGGACTGAATGAGGTAGGTGGAGCGATTGTGGAGAGTCAGACGGATCGTGTTGAAGCCAGCTCCGTAATAGGATGCTTCTCGTGAAAAGGTTGCATCGACGTTAAGCCCTCCTCCATTTGCAAAATGGAGAATGTTCTTGGTTGGGAGCTTCACGGGTGCATCAGACACAAGAGACGGGGTAGCTCCGGAATTCGAATTCGTTGCGGGACTGGCAGACGATGCCGCAGCGGAGATGTCCAAGTCGAGAAGGTCTTCGAGGGACTGGGATGATGGAGACACGGCCTTCGCTGCAACGGGGGGCGGCACTACCACGTGAGAGGGCACTTTTACATCTGACTATCCATGTCGAGGTCAATCAGGGATCCAACGGCTGCGCCTTTCGACTGCGATTTTGACTTTTGCGTCACTGCTGCGGGGGACTTCGCTGCAGCTGATGGTTTCTGCGCTGCAGACGTTGCTTTCAGAGGAGGAGGCGAGGGCTTCGCAGCAGTTGCGCCCTTCGGCGCTGGTGCCTTGCTCTTCGGCTGCGGAAGTGGTGACGGGCTCCTGCTGTCGTCCGATGGAGATGGGGAACGCCTGCGCCCGGTTCGCTTTGGCGACGGCGATTGGTCAGAGTCCGAGTAGTCCGACGACCTCGACCTTGAACGTGAACGCGAGCGCGACGATCTCGACGCGGAACGGGACCTCGACCTCGACCTTGATGACGAACGCGACCTCGACCTCGACCGATCCGATTCTTCAGAATCATAAGACCTGTCCGATCTGTCGGAGCCGCTTTCATAAAACTGAGCATCGCGGCGAGACTTCCGGTGGCCGCCATCTTCTTCATCCTCGTCGGCACCCCCTCGGGACGATTCGTACTGACAAGTAAGTGAGTGTGAAAGATCAGTTACGCGAGGCTCGCGAACGGATGGATCTGGCGCAACTTCAGGAAAGTCTGGTAGGGTTTGATATCCCATGACCGCATGATTGACGAGATGTGAGAGCGTGTTGAGAACAAACCGCTCTCGGTCTCTGAACGGGCTCACAACTTCGGGCTTTGGCTTCTCCGCAAGAAAAACATCGCCAGCAAATGCGTGCAAGTTCTCAAAAGTTAGACAAGATTAGACTCAAATCACTGAAAATTCTTCAGCAACAAGGAACGCCTTGATGAGCCTTGCCTTGTCTCTGACGTCGTAGCTCAGGTCATACCGAGCGAGATCCAGCAAATATGTCATCATAAGACCAATGTCTTCCCGACAACGCAAAAACAGCTTCGCAGCGAGATTCAAAATCTGATGCTTAACCACGACTTCCTCCCCAGCAAAGCCCTTTAAGAGAATTCGAAGGGCATCAGGACCCATGGTGGGCACGACTGGTTGATACTCCCCGATGAGCCACACGAGGCTCGCACGAGCTGATGAGACCTTTGTCGCTTCAAGCATCAGGGCGAGAGCTTTCACGTGTTTTGGCTCTGGGGATGCAGTCGATTGCATGAGGGTCCGAATCGTTACGATACTTTCCGCAACAACGACCTCTATGACGTTAAGCTCACCAAGACGGGACCTCACCGCTCTTACGACTCCTTGCAAGCGCCATGAGGCCTTTAAGACAGCTGTCCATGAGCGATGGGATGTTCAACGCGCAGCGGCCAATCGCTTGAATCGTTGCTTGAACTAACTGCGGATCTGGAAGCCTGACGTAGGTCTGCAATTCCTTCAGAATCATGGACGCATTGTCCTCGTCGATGAGATGAGTGAGGATCTCCAACTTCAGCAGCGCACTGAAAGTGGGGTCTGACTTTACAAAAAACTCCTTGACGTACGGCAAGAACATGTCCTGCTAAATAAGAGGCCAATAAAACCTTGATCAAACCTTACGATGCAGGACCAACGTGGCAATATTGGACAGCACTGCAAACTGTACCTCGCGGCTCCCTTTCATAATACGGACGAGAGATTTTCCAGCCTTCAGCATCCAGGCCCTCGGTGCAAGGTAATGAAACAAGGTTGCAACAGCAACGACGACGGCTGAGTTCCTACTGCGCAGAAGTGGTTCCGTGCAACTGAGCAGCATGCTGTGATCTGGGTCGAGCTGGTGGCCATAGTCGTCATCTTCGGATTCTTCCTGCTCCGACTCTGATGGGCTGCGCTCATCGTCAGAGTAAAATGCACTCGACTTCTTTTTTTGTTTCTTCTTCTTTTCTGGAGCATCCTTCGGTTCATCCTTGTTCGGGTCCACGAATTGTGATCGGCCGTAGCGATAGAGCGTGTTGATGATCAAAACTTGCCCCCATTCATCAGTATCTGCACACATACGACAAAGTTTTCGGAAGATGGGATGAATGAGGTCGATGCGCTCCGGGCACACTTCGCAAAATGCTGCAATCGCGCTGCCAATGACTGCCGTTGAGTTGTCCTGCAGTAGAATCTCCACAATTTCGGAGAGTGCGTCCTTTTGCTCTGGGTCCAAGCTGCAAGTTCAGAGTAAGATAGGACAGCGGCACCTGAACACTTTGGGAACTGCATGAGCAGCTGCTTTACGGACGTAAGGGGAAGAATCTCTCATGCATTTTCGAATAGCCATGACCTGGAGTTGTACAATGATGGAAACCCTTATATTTGTCATGACACGAAGGGCAAGCGATCGGATGAGTTGATTAGAATCGGACAAGTCTTTCTGGAAAGCGTTGATAGAGAGAAGAGCAATGTCACTCTGGCTCTCAGAGTAATGCACTAAGTACGTGTAGACGAGCTTCTTGACCTCAAGAGATTCGCCGACAACATTCTTGACCACATCGGGAAAAAAGGATGAACAGTCTCGGCCGAGGGATATCATCTAGAAAACTTAGAATCCGAAGGCAATGCAAAATAAAGCATGAGAAGCCAATTGAGTGTCAATGAGACGAACAAATGGAGACGAGGGTAATATGGAACAACTCCTCTGAGGTAACAAACATGAAAACAGTCACATCATCGCCCAATTACCGCGATCAGTCGTTTCATGCCTTCAAGCTTCTTGCTGATGTCTTTAGAATCCAAGAAGGTTCGGATTTCTTCCAGCTTCTTCACGCTGATTTCCTCAAAGTAATGAGCGTCCGTGAGAACCATGAGAGCTGAAATTGGAAATGCGCGAATTATACATTTAATACGCTATTCGACACTCAACATGGACTGGGTTCATGTTGTCGGAGACCGGTTGTTGAACACAGGATTTGTTGCGTTTGCAGCAGTCTACAACACAAAGATGGAAAAGCTGGCGAGCAGCATTGGCTTCGAAATGGACATGGCAAATGTTGAAAAGGTTTTTGCAGCGTTTGGGGAACCCCAAGCCATACGAGCGTCTGGCGTGGTGCTGAACAGCACTAAATACTTCGTTACGAGTGCATCCCCTAGAGTCATACACGTGAAGATCGTTGTCGTTACCCCAGTAGGTGTAACTCTTCCAGGGAGCCCATGGAGTATTTTTTCTGCGTGAGCGAACCGTGCTTATCATTGTTGGATACTTGCCTGAGCATACTCCAGTCCAGTGCATAGGAGTACTCCATGGAATCGTCTTTGATGACTCCACCAGGCAGCAGAGCGTCTTGCCGACGAGATCCGCTTCAAAGAAAACAAATGAAAGGGTTTATATGGACAATGCACTACAAGGGTACTTACCCTATCTTGGGATCGACAATAATGAAGATAATGATCCCGACTGTGAGATTAGAACGGACAATGAAGGGCGCACCTGCTGCGAGCATAACCGTGATCAAGCAACACATAGTCCGCCTCGCCTGCGGATCAGATGAAGTCAATGGTAATCAGATACTTTGCGTTGATGCTCAGCTGCTTTCGCCAGCTCTGCGTTGGCCTGTGCGGTCTTCTCTGATGTATCAATGATCGACGATTCGATGTTGTCTGATCTGCATGAGAAAAGGTCTCACAGCAAGTGAACCGATGAGCTGCCCCTGATCATGAACAATCACAGCCAAGTCCTTGAAAATATCATTGACCTCGCGCACAGTCTTTTCAATCTCTCGGATGCCTTCCTCCCTGATATGAGATTTGTAGCCATGGCGTGTAAAACCGTTCTTTGATGATAGCCTCGTTGAACTCGATCTCATTCCCGATCCGCAACAGCTCCTGGCTGATGGTCAGCTGAAAAGATGGATCAAATCTCACCCTGGTTCAAGCAAACCTTGCCTTTCCTCCTCTCGACCAGGCGGCCTATGCATTGATCTACAAAAAGGAAATCCCACCCATCGTGAACATGCTTCTTTGCTTTCGCAACAAAGTCTCGCTCCTTGGATAGAGCTTCCTTCACATTGTCTTGGTAAGATTTGAGCACTCTCTCAAAGTCCTCCGATATTTTACGTTTCTCGATCCTCTTCTGCAAGAGTCAGTCTGATGTTGTCGCTGTTCGCACATTGACGGAAGTCCCGGATTGGTAACCCGAATCAAGGCTGCTTAGGCTTTTTATTACTAGACGCGTTGATTGCGCCAACTGCTTTGTATCATCGATGATCTTGTGCCTTAGCAAGTTAGTGAACAAAACGAGTTGCAGTACAGCTTGTCCCGCAATTCTTGGGTATCCTTCGGAGTTCCCAATGATGCAGCCATACGCCGGATGGTAGCTACATTGTTTGCAATTGCAGTTGTGTTTCCCCGAGCAGAAGCAAGCAACCTCTCATATTCCGTCTCTCCTGACCAAGCCATTGCAAACTATTATTGATGGGGCTAACAGTTTAAGGTTTGTACATTTTGAGGCATGCAGTCTCTTTTTAATGGCATGTCAAAATCCCTGTCGTTTGGGATGAATGTGGGCGCGGAGACATGATGTTTCTTAGTTTTGCTAGATTGTGTCGCAGCAAATTCGGGAGTACACCATGAAGACGCATTCAGGGGCAAAGAAAAGATTTGTCGCACTTGCAGATGGGTCCTACAAGAGATGGAAAGCTGGAAAGAGACATCTAGTTCATTCAAACCTCTTTTCTCTGCTTACGTTTTAGATGGCCAATAAAAGTGGCCGGAAAATAGCGCAGTTAGGAAAACCAGATTTTATTCATATTGGATATGTGAAGGCTATGAAAGTGTTGCTGCCGAAGAAGTAGTGAATTAGATGAAGAGTCAAAGGTTTACTTTCAGGCGATGCTTGAAAAACTTTCGAATGCCGCTGTTGACAGCTACCTCGACATGGTGATGTAACAAGTAAGCTACGACCCAATTCAAAAGAAATGCAACGAATATGGATGCAAATATTGCTTCATCTGAGCTTGAATAAGTTTTGACCAGAGTGAGAAGCGCCCCAAGCACAAACGCGTGCATGAGGTAGGCCATGAACACGATCAATCCCAATGCATTCGCAAGCCGGGCCAGCACACCCTTCGATTGGCGGCCTCGCTCGACTGTGCTAAGCATCAACAGAGCCATTCCTATGCTCGCGCTCGGACGAAGTGCGGTTCCGAAGAGTATAGTCAACTTACTGCCCAATGAAGCTGGTCCAAACGTATCCGCGTAGTTAAATCGTAGGACAACTAGCATGATTAACCCTCCCGCTACTGTGAAAGTCCAGCGTCGGAGTTGGCTTATGTGAGGTGAGAGAATGACTCCGAGAGTGAACGGGAACATCCTTGGGAGAAGGGCTGTATAGACTCGGTTGAAGTATGAGCTGTCGAGGTCTGACATTCTCTCCTTTATCCAATCAAGGTGGTTGATCCGTAACGGAAACGAAAATCCGCTCGAAGCGACCGACGACATGCTGGCCCATGTTGTGGACAAGCTGACACACAGTAGCCCAAGAAGAAGATGATGATGAAATCGAGGTGGAGTCAACCGGAGGGCAGCCAAGTGGATGACATGGTACAGAAAATCAAAACCAATAGTCCATGCCCAATGAAGATACATATCCTGAAAGTGAAGGACTGAGGCAGAAAAGAAAAGGGTGTAAAAGGCATTCTGCTTGTTCGGAACTCCAGGGACGAAAAGGTTGACGACAGTAAAAATCCAAGGCATCGGACAGAGTCGTGCGAATCTGCGAAGAACATGGATAGAAACTGATGAGTCTTTACCTTCTTTGTAGTTCAGAAAGAGAAAGTACCCACCGAGAATCCAAAGGCCGTCGACGCAAAAATGCCCTTGCGTTGCGAACCTAAACAACTCCCCTCTTCTGCTCAGGAACGCGTCCATTTCTGGTCGACCCAGAACCAAGCGGATCATAGCTGTAGAATGAAGGGCAAACATCCAAGAGAAGAGGAGAACTCGACAAAGAGAGACGACCCAGTTCAGCATCAGAATTGGCGGGAAAACATGGCGATTGTTGTGGAGTCTTCTCAACCTGATTCTGACTCAGAGGTGTCCCATCTCTCACTTGTTCTTACGGGAATAGCTTGAACAATTGGCGCTGGAGCAACATAGAGCTTACATTCTGCAAACTGCATGTTCGGGCAGTGCAGAGAAGGACCCGTCTAGCGAATTGGCGAAAAAATATTCGATAAGCGACGTCATTGGGGACCATTCGATCCAAATAGACCACTTCCTATCATCGACGGGCTTGTCTGTGGCGAGCGACTCTATGCAAGCCGCTTCGCTCTTCGATGACGTCAGCATGTTTTATAAGTGAATGTAGTTTGATTTATTCCCATTCAATTCGACGGATATCTACAGATGAGAAGTGAGCTCACTCAGCTTTCCAACACAGACATCGCCAACTCTGACTTTACCGTCGGCGGCAACGGTGAAAGCCTTCACTTGGCTGTCTTGGCCCTTTGCTCGCAGCTCTTCTTCTGAAACGACACAAATCTTCGGCGTTAGCATCGCAACACTCAAAACGCACCCTGTTGTCTTCAACAAGATCTGCGGACTTGCGGATGAGGAACTCAAAGTACTCCAAAACGTTCTTCATCTCGGCAGCAGTGGACACCAAAGAAATACATAACCCCTGAGGGCATGAGGGAGACATGGGGTGGGGCACCTCTTTCCCTGCACGGCCTGTGCGACCAGAACGATGCAAATACTGCGACATAAGAAATATGAAATTCACCAAAATACTTGCTTCGCAGCAGACTCGACGTTGCTGCGGACACCCCAATCCTTGTTGAACTCAGGGACGTTGTAGTTGAGTACGAGCGAGACCTGGCCATCAGCACAAACTACCTAGCGCTCACGTTGGGGACATCAATTCCCCTCGCTAGCAAGTCTGTGGCGAAGATCACCTTCACCTTGCCTGTGGCCATGTCCATTCGAATTTTCTGCCTCGACACTTTGTCAATGCGCCCAGTCATTAGAGCAGAGGCCTCAGCTTTTGTAGACTTTGAAATGTCTTCGGCTACTCTTTTCTGCGAGATAAATACAAGAGGGCGAGAAGCAACGGAATTCGCAAATATAATCGCGGTCTTGGATAGCTTGGCCAGCAATGTGTTGAGAAGAGCTTGCTTGTTGTCGGAGCTCGTCTAAAAATGTAAGAGAAACAGAAACATCCTCAACTTGAATAACAACGTGGTTGATCGTGTTGCTGCATCTCACTTCCGATTCGCATATGTAGCAAGGCTCACAATAACGGACAATGTCCTTTGCAATCATTTCGGTCGACGACGGCTCCAAGCTGGCGGAAAACATGACCTTTTGGCAATTGGGCGAATTCTTTCGCAGGATGCTGATCGCATGAGAGAAACGACGAACACCCTCACTCCAGCACTGTGTCCACTGCAGCTGGTTTTCGTTTCTCGATCGCTCTTTGCCTACTTTGAGCAATCGTGTCGTCGGCTTCGTCGATTGCAAGAAATGAAACCTCCCACGTCAAACAATAAGTTCCAAGCAAACCTTCGTCGGATTTATTGCACCGTCCTTAATCGCGAGTAGAACCTGAAGCGGATTTCCAATGACCACCTGAGCTTCTGCCCGCAATTCATGCTGCAGCCGAGCGACAGCAATCCCACTCGGCTTGGCAATCTTGGCGCATACGTCGCTGATTTGATTGAGCAGATCGTTGCTCTCAGAAATGATGACACTTTGAGTTTCTTTGTTCTCGACACGAACGCTGCAAAGAGCGCCCAAAATAAAGCAGATGCTCTTGCCGGAGCCAGTTTCCGACACTCCAATCACGTTGAAGCCATCGAGGATGAGGGGAATGGACGCTTCCTGAATCGGAAACGGTTTCTCTGGCTGAGAATCCGCGGTTTGATCCAAATTCAGCTCTGCACGCAATCCGTTTACGATCGTATCCATCGGAGCAGTACCTTTTCTACTGAACTACGTCGTCAGCAACGTAGACGAAACCGTACCTCCATGGAGGCCAAAGCACGGAAATCTTGAAGAAACTTGGACGGGTGCCTCTTTGTTCCCATGTCTCTAATCTGAATCTCACTGAAGTGGGCAGGCGTAACAATTTTTCCTCCAATCGCCTCCACAGCGTTGTCATCTTCAGCGGAAGGAGTAAACACATTGACAAGACGGAGAAAGAACTCATTCTTTTCTGACTCCACAGCACAAAGGAAAGATTGGGGAAATTCTGCAGGTATATTATCGTCTAGAGCCGTCCATTTCTGAGACGCAGAGTCCTTGTATTGGAAGGCAAGAAAATCTTTGGGAATGCGGAGTTTCTCCTTAACTATCCTCAGAAAATCTTCAGTTGTCGACCCCATGATCCGAAAAGATTTCCAAATGCCGTCAAGCCCTAGAACACGAAAGGTGTAATTCTTGCTCATCGCCAATGGCTCAAAATTATTTGACACATTATTGTTTATTTCGGGAGGTTTTTTTAAAACAAGAAACGGCGATATTTTTCTTCCGCATGAGCGGCATCATTCTGAATGCTCGCTCCAGTTCGTTCACGAATTCTCGCAGGGAAAATAAAGACTCTGACACCAAATGTGACGAACAGATCTTCTCACGTGCACTCTCCAGGAGCTTTCGGTTCATTGCCATTCCAATGCCAGTCGCGACGTAATCGTCAACGTTGCGGACCACGCAAATCTCACATCCGCCATACGTAACGATACCTGCTGCTGCGCGAGACGCAAACGACTCTCCAGACCCTGTCTCGTCAATTCAAAAAAACAAAACGATGTCACAGGAAAGCGTCGGCATTCCACTCCATAGCGCATCGACAGCAGTGGTGTGCCCACTCTGCATGTGAGTGTCGAGATGAACGTCAAAACGCCCATTCCTCCTCACATGCCGTCGTGCATCCGTCGACTCAATCACCCC
>JAIYDP010000439.1 GCA_027487435.1 Verrucomicrobiaceae bacterium
CCGCAGCGCCGACTTGGTCATCGTCGCGCCGCGCAGGTCGTCCTGCACCGTCCGCGCCTTCTCCTCCTCACCCCCCCCCTCTGCAAATTCCGGGTACGTCGACAGGATGGCCGCGCCGCGCCGCATCAGCTGCTGCGCCTGAAACTCCGCCCCCATGTCCCGCACCACCCGCCCCAACGTCGCAATTGCCTCCGCAAAGAGGGGGTGGTTCCACCCGAAGCACACCTGCGCATGTCTTAGAGCCTCCCCCCCTCCCCCTCCCCCCCCCCCCTCACCTGCCGAACCATCAGCACCTTGCGCGACCACAACTCCGCCTTCCCCAGCGCGCGGCGCGTCTCGCACAGCTCCGCCAACCCCGCGCAGATGTCCCCCACCGCCGGGTGGTTGGCGTGCACGCGCGTTTCGAAAATTTGGAGCCCCGCGAGGTAATTCGCCTCCGACTGTTCGAAATCCCCCTCCATAAAGCACACCCGCCCCAACTTGGCGCGAAGCGAAGCGACGTGAACCTCGCGGCGGAGAATTGTGACCGCAAGCCGCTCGCGAAGAGACGCTGCGACGCCGACGTTGAGCGCGTCGCCGCCAAACGCCACGCGCGGGACGGCTTTGGCGACCTCGACCGCTTTTGTTAAGACATCGTCGCGCGACCCGGCGGCGCGGTCGGTTGAGGGGCGGATGAGCTTCGCGAGGGTTGAGTTGAGCGTCTGTTCGACGTTTTCGACCACCAGCGCCGCAAATTGGTCCAGCGCTTCGTCGCGTGATTCCGTCGCGGTCTTAAAAGCGTTTGTTAAAAGCCTGCGAGCTTCTGTTATGAGCCCAAAGTCGCGCTCGCCGCGGCCCCAGCGGAGGAGGAGGAGGTCGGCGAGGGAGACGAGCAGCCCCTCGCGCGCGCGGCGCTCCTCCTCCGACGCGGCGTCGGCGTTGAGCATCCCCCCGTAGATCTGCGACGCGACCTGCGGCGTGAGGGGGGGGGGGTCTGAAGGATTCTTAAAAAAAATGAAAAAATCGAGGGGCGAAGTGTCGAATGAAGAGTGTCATGAAAAGAGGGGGGGGGGGGGGAAATGAGGCCTCGTATATTTCGTACCCCCCCCCCCTACTTTGAAACGGTCCATCTCGACGAGAAAATCCGCAAGCGCGCGCGCGGTGCGGAGGAGGCTTGCTTTCGGCGGATTTGATTTTTCGAATTTTTTAAAGGCGTCGCTAAAAGAGTTAACGCGGGGCCTGTCAGTGCGCAGACCCATACGCCGCCGCAAGGTCGACGTGCGCGTCTGCGGCGCGGAAGTACGCCCTCAGGTCGGCGTGCAGCGCCCCGGCGCCGCCCTCATAAAGTAACAAAAATGCGTCAAGGTCTGTTATCGCCCTAGACGGGTTAACAAACAAAACATAAAAGATGTAATTTAGTGAAATAAAAAGAAAAGAAAAAATCAATGCCCCCCCCCCTCGCCCGTCGCCAACAGCCCCCCCATGCCTAACAGACATCCCCACATTCCCACCTCGCCAGATTCGTCCAGTCCCCCCCCCTCCACCAATGCCACGCCTCTTCGTCGACGCGGCGCCACCCAACGGGCAGCCGGCGGAAGAACGCGGCGAGGCGGCGATGTGCGGCGCCCCCCTCGGAGGCGGTTGGGAGGTAGCGCGCTTCGATTGCGGACAGGAGGGGGGTGCTGTCGACGAAGAGGTACCCGTTTGCGGTCGCGATGTACGCGCTGATGTCTCTGAGGAAGACCTCCAGGTCAATGCGCGCAAGGTCCTGCACGAGGCCTAACAGTTCGAATTCGGATAGACCCCACCGCGCAACGGCCAGATTCGTCAGCACGGCGCGAACCATGCCCCCCCCCCCCATTTTTTCGAATCGTCGCTCCCACGTCCACAAAATGAAATCCATCAAAGTCAGCGGCCCTTCAGGCCGCAACGTTTGAAAATATTCATCTGCACCCCCCCCCTCCCCGCGCGCCTCCAGCCGCGCAATCTCCTCCGCCAGCGCTGTGGCAACTGCCGGCAGCGCCGCGGATGGCGCCGCGCAGATTTGACCCTTCGCTCCGAGGGGGAGGGCCTGGCCAGCGCGCGCAAGCTTCGCTTCGACGAGCTCGTCGATTTCGTCGGGGCGAAGCGAAGGGAGCGCAACGGTGGGGTACCCCCTTTGGACGGCGGCGTCGTAGGCGGGGGAGTCCTGCGCGAGGGAGAGGATGACCCGCACCTGCGCGCAGGTGAGGCGCGTGCGGGGGGGGGTGGGTGGAGGACCTCTGAAGGGAAGCGGCGCGGGAGCCACTCGAGGGGGCGTGGGGAATCGTCGAGGTCGTCTGCGCCGTCTATTAATAGAACGACCTTTCCGCGACACGCCGCCATGCCCAGCCAGGTCAACATCTGGAGGAGGGGGGGGGTAAGAAAATGGGAAATCTCCGTTTGAATTCTCAACGCAGTCACCCCCCCCCCCTGTCACCTCCTTAGCCCACCCGTCGCGCTCAATTTTCCGCCCCATTAAGTCGTCAAATTGGAAACGCTCTTTGACAGCCCCCCCCACAAACGCGACGAGCTGCTGCGCGCTGCGCGTCCCGCGCGCAGCCGTTGCGAAATAAGACAGCCACAATGCGCTGCCCTTTCGTGCGCGGAGCTCGTCGCGAATGGTCGCCATCAGCGCGGAGCGGCCGCTTCCGCGTGGGCCGACGAGAATGAGGGGGGTGGTGACAACCTGAGGGGGGGTGAGGAAAGGTCAAATATTATTTGAATAAATGCGCGTTAATAGCGCTGCGTAAAGAGATAGACCATTTAGAATTTATTATAAAGAAAAATTAGCATTTATCTCAAACGTTTATCTCATGCATATTCGAATCATATTTCTTATCGCGTTTAAATAATTTAATCCTCAAATGATAAAACTGTTAAAGACACTTGAATTTTATTGTTTCTTTTTTCCTCAAAATGAATATTTAACTTTTATATAAATTCAATTTATTATCGATGAGTGCATAACTATGTCACCTTGTCAAAGTCAAAGTGGACGATAATGCGCGGGAAAATGGGCGCGAAGCCGACGAGGCCGGTAAGGCGCTTGACGGCGAATGCGGTCATAATTGAAACGAAGCGAGTGTGCTCCATCTCCGCCCTGTCGCGCACAGGCACCTGCAGGGGGGGGGGGGGTGAGATTCTATTCCTTCAATCACGTATGGTTGACAAGATGGAGGGAATGTTAAAAAATTAAAAGTAACAAAGACGTAACAAATGTCGTCGTTAGTTCAAATGAGTTATTTAATATGAAAAGAATATTTATTCATTCACAAAGACAAGAGGGCCCATATGAAAATGACGTAACAACTTTATTTGAATTATTTCATTTAACTGAAAATAAAAATATGCATCAAATAATCTCACGTGTATTTGCCTTTACTTTTAAAATATCCAAAAAAGAACCTCCCTCCCCTCATTCCAACGAAAAGACAATTTAAAAGCGATTTCCCACACCTCTTTTTCAACTCGCGGCTTCAAATCCTCGAGGACGCACGCGGCGGTCGCCGACGGCGCGCCCAAATCCTCCAACACCTGCGCGCGTCAAAAGCCCACCCGCGAGCCGTCAGGGGGGGCGTCACTTTTAAATGCGTCTGGCGCATGCGCTCTTTTAGCGCGCGCAGCAACCCCGCGCCGTCCGACTCGTCGTCGTCGATGAACAGCCGCCGCTGCTCCTCCACAAAATTGGCCGCAAACTCGTCGCTCCTAAAATAGAACCTTTTCCAGCTGTCAGAGTGGGGGGGGGAGGGTTTACCATGCGCGCCCTGCCGCCTCCTCAAGGCGGGAGAAGACGGCGCGCTCGAAGAGAATCTCCTGCAGCGACGCCGCGTACGTCGCGTTGTCTCTAAAAGCGTGAATCCACACAAATAGTTAACGAACCGATACGCAGCAAGCCACGCGCGCTTCTTGCATTCCTACGGGGGGGGGGGGGGGGGGGGGGGAAAAAAGGAAAAAAAGCCAAGGGGGACGCCACATGGGCC
>JAIYDP010000086.1 GCA_027487435.1 Verrucomicrobiaceae bacterium
AGGGTATTGCTGAAGGGGTACTTCATGGGCACCAAGGCGATGACGACCAGGGAGGTGGACTACTTCCTCCAGACGCTCCCCAAGACAGAGGATTAGGGGGGTTAAGGGCCAAATATATTCATTGTTACAGAGTAAATGAAGCCATGCCAGGGTGTGTGTGTAAGGAATGCGGCCACATCTTGTGAAAGGTGGCGCAACCATAACTGCATCAGCCTGCCTTCATGTTTTCAGCAACTTTGTGATTTGCCGAAGAGCAAAGAAATGCTTTCAAAAATATGCAACGAATGACCCACCGGAAGTTGTGCTGTGGACTCAAGCAATGCGATAGCGCTCGGTGCGGTTCTTAATGGCTTCAACGCTTTTTAAGAGTAGGGGAGAAGATTTTACCCCATTGCAAAAGTCTGGTCACGTGACCTTTTTCGCATTGCCAAACACTCCCAAAACCATAGGTGTGCATTCACTCGACGGGCTCAATGCAGGTCGGGCGGAACGAGTGGAGAAGGGACGAGAAGCGCTTTGGCAGGGGGGGTGTCCATGCGAATGCTTAAGCATGCACGGCACTTGAGTTAAATTTTTAAGGGGATGTTTTATCACATGCGACTCATTTCGTTTCGTGTAAGGGGATATCTGTTCTGATAAACTTACAATACACAATAAATATATTTCTATGGCTGATTTAAAACATGACTGGTGTTGTTGTTGGTGGCTTAAACAGAGTTGTCCCGAATTTCAAGAGGGATTACATTTAAGCGACAGTCTTAGAAGAATCGCTTTACCTGGCGGTAGCGTAACGCTGCTTTGAGAGCTTCAGATGTGTGTGTGGATAATATCACACACGATGTGACATAAAAATCATAAGGAGCATGCCACACTGCCCCGATGTCATCATCATTGCCGCTTCTCACTCATGAACATCTGGATTGGATGTGCTTGGAACAAGTTGCTTCGGATTGACTTGACGGAAGGTTTCAAAAGGGATGTTTTCAATGTCGGCCCAACGTTTGAGGCCTGCGCGAGTCGGGGGCATCACTCACGCAGCTGCCCTCGCCATCTAACGCACCCGCGATCCAAAATGTGTTGAGGCAAATTACGCGCCTTGGCAAAGAGCGTCGGCCGCGTCGAAGCAGCTGACATCCGCTTCGAAGTTACCGCGACGACGGCATGGGCATCGTCCAAACGGCGCTTGTGAGCGGTTGTTCGTTTGCGATCGACGCTTGCTGACGTATACATCACAGCAACCATACATTTGATGTGCCTCCTTGCGTGCAAGTGAAGAAACATCAAACATCAGAAGCAGCGTTGCGCAAGCAGAGGCGCTGGAGCAAAACGACTCTCGCCGAGGTCATCTCAATGCTTTTAAACCGAAAGCATCACACGGGACCTCATCATGGGCCTTCGGAATAACCTGCAGCCATGATGGTCACTGGAGATGCGACTTCGGGGGGCCAATCGAAAATGCGCTCGTTCGGATTGCCGCCGCACTGCGCGGGTGCAACACGCCGAGCCGCCGTGGCCAAGGCGCAGCTCACGGCCCTGCGCATTGACGGCTTTGCAAGCGGATTTAAACCCGTCAGAACTAGAGCTGCCTTGTTAGCCGATGTGGGACGTCAGACGATTCGAGTTTAACTAACAGAACGAATAATTTAGAGCTTTGAGGTGCTCGGGGCCCCTTTCAGTCAACTCTTCGTCTGCAGCCACAACAAGTGTCGAAAGCAGAATGCGAGCTCAGATTCCGCAAGGAAAAGCCTTTGGTCAGCGCGTCAGCCTCACGCGCGGCATTGAGGACATTTTAAAAAACTACCCCGCGGGGCCGTCCGTCTTCAAGGAGTTCATCCAGAACGCCGACGACGCCAACGCGCGCAAGGTCAAGATCATCGCCGACTTGAGGACTCACGGCGCCGAGAGGACGCTTGGCGACGACTTCGCGCAGTTCCAGGGCCCCGCGCTGGTTATTTTTAACGACGCGACGTTTAAGGAGAAGGACTTTGAGAGCATCCAAGACATCGGCGGCTCGCGCAAGCGGGACGAGTGGGGTTCGACGGGCAAGTTCGGCCACGGCTTCAACTGCAGCTACCACCTCACCGAGTGCCCCTTCTTCCTCACCGCCTCCACCCTCGTCGTGTTGGACCCCCAGCGCAAGTACGTCAAGGACCGCCACGGCGACCCGGGAGTCCGCTACGACTTTATTGCGCCGCTTGCGGAGGATACTGCGGACACGCTGCCGCAGCGCTTCCCCGACTTGTTTGCGCCGTTTTCGCTGCCCGTGTGCGGCGTGACGGGGTTTGATGTGCCTCTTGATGGAACGATTTTCCGCCTCCCCCTCCGCACGCAGGAGCAAGCGGGCGGCCGGAGCGAGCTGTCAAACGAAGTCTTTGAGCCCGCGCAGATCTGCGAGTGGCTGGCGGACTTTGCGGCGAAGGACCTGGCCAACGTCGCGCTCTTCCTCAACTGCGTTGAAGAAATCGAGCTCTTTGTCTTTAACTCAGACGCCTCTACCCCAACGCTTCTCGCTCGCGTTGCAGTTGTCAACGGTGACAAAGTCAGGGCGCAGCGAGAGCACCTCCGCTCCGCACTCAAGGCGTTTCTCGACCCCCCAGCTCACAGCGTGCCCCCCGTCGTGTACGAGCTCAAAATCGAGCAGTCGGGCCCGACGTCAAAGGGCAGCACGTCAACGTGGATCGTCGCGTCGCAGTTGGACTTGGGCGAGATGCGCGACTTTGCACTCAGCGCCGACCACAAGTCTAAGCGCCTTGTGCCCCTTGGCGGCGTTGCTGTCCTTGTTGATGGCGCGACGGAGGGGGCCATTGGTGCTGCCTTCTGCTCGCTCCCCCTCCCCGAGCGAGAGCGGACGGGCCTACCCGTTAACGTCAACGGTGCATTTGAGCTGACGACGAGCCGCACGGAGCTTCTCCGTGGAGGGTCTCTCAAAGGCGACAGCGAGGTGCGCGCGGATTGGAACGAAAAAATCCTCAGGCGCCTTGTGGCGAGCTGCTACGTCGCGGCGCTCAGCGCTGCAGCCGCGATGCCCGACCTGTCCGACGAGCGGCTCTACGCACTCTACCCACGCGCTGCGCGCACGGAGACGAACTGGCAGAAGCTGACAGCGTGGGTGTATGAGGCCATCACCCCTCAGGACGTCATCTTTCGCGACGCGCAAACCCACGCCCCCACCACGATGCTGGTGCTTCCTCTCTTTGCACCCGCACACGCAGGGACGGAGGAGCTGTTGCGCGAGGGGTTCCTCCGCATGGGGTTGGCGTTTTGCCACCTTCCGCCCGACGTCAGAGCGGCGCTAGAAAAATTCAACCCGACCGCAATCGCAACGTGGGAGCAAGTGCGCGCCGAAACTGTCGTACGGCGCTGGCGCGAGACGAAGGCGCGTGTCGACGGCGTTGACGCGACGTCCGCAGCGGAGATTGTGCGCACGTTGTTTGAATTTGTTTGCGCAGGGTTTGCCGAGGGCAAGCTCACCCCTTCGGATTTGATGGGACTTCCCATCCTCGTGATGGCCGACGGCAAAGTGGATTCTGTTAAGTCGGCGGCTGAAGGCAGCATCAATCCAGCCATCATTTGTCAAGACAAGCATCGCCGACTCTTCGTTGGGGAGTCTGCGTCGCTGCTACTTGACGAGACGGTCAGCGCCACCGCCGCCGCATCAACCGTCAAGTGGCAGGATACAAATTTGCGCTCGTTCAGCCTATGGGAGCTCGACTGCCTCATTAGGGCCGCCATCACTCCTTTCACCGCGGACAAGGTCGGGTCGTTTGATGTCCATCTCCAGTCGCAATGGACCGAATGGGCGGCGATGCTCTGGGAATTTCTCACCGAGGCATCGCAAGGTCAGGCTGCGGCGATCGATGGCTTGTTGATGGCGTGGCCTCTCATGCCGGTTCAAATTCGCGGCGTCAAAGCCTTAGCGCGTAAAGACGGCCGCATTGTCGCTTGCGCGCAGCAGCAGGAGGAGGTCCTGGTGGCAGTTGGGGACGTTGGGGGTGCGATAGTCAGTCGCGACGTGATGGACATCAACGACGCTGCCTGGGTCCTCATCCAGAACGCCGCCACTCCCGCCATCACCCCATCGGACCTTCTGGCCTTTTTCCTCCAGCGGCTGCGCCTCGACGCTGCGAGCTTTGGCGCCATGACTCCCGACCGCCGTGCGGCCCTCCTGAAGCACTTCGCTAGCGCACCGCCACGTGACGTCAAGGCGGGCTTCTTTGAAGACGTGAGGAAGCTGCCTTTGTTTCGCCGCGCGCGGGATGGCGAGTTTGTTGCGCTCGGGAAGGGCGCCGCAGCGGTTCCGCCCGGCTTTGCCCTCGAAGATGTGGCGCTTCTCGCGGAGACGCTTGTTGATGTGCCTGATGGCCTTTTGAAGCCTCATTTGAGTGCGTTGTCGCTGCCCGTGAGTCCCCATGCCGCTCTTTGGCTTGATGTGCTCAAGCAGCCGCAAGCTTGTTCGGACCGGCTCAAACTCACCGCCGTTTGGATAAACTTTTTAGCGAGCGCCGATACTTGGCGCGCGGAAGTCTTCGCTGACTTGGCGCTGCGGAACAATTTGGCTGAAGTCTGCACCGTCCCGACTGAGGGAGGGGGTCTCCTCGCGCCGAGAGACTTGGTGGATACCCACCAACCGCATTTAGAATTGTTCACTGTGGCGCTGAAGAAGCGTCAGCCTGACGTGGCGCTCCGCGAAGAGGCGCTATGCAAGGCGTTTCATCTCATTGGGATGAAGACATCACTCGATGCGGAATGCGTGAGCTTGATTGTGTCTCACATCGAGAAGTCCGGCGTTCAAGTTGAACCAGCGGCTGATGCCATGTCGCGCGAACTCCTCCGCTGTCTCGGCGACGAGTCAACCCGCGCGGGGATATTCGCAGGAAATTATGCGGCAACAAAGACGGATTTGCACGAGAAGTCGTGGGTTTTGCCGTCTCCGCCGCCGCCATGGCTGCCGCAAAAAAAAGGAGGAGCGAGTCGCTTCGCGAAGCCGAGGGATTGCCGCCCAAAGGCGATGGCTGCTCTCTGCTCTGCCTCACTCTTGATGGTTGATGTGAATTGGCCAGGCAGTGCGTTAAGTAGCCCACATCTCAAAGACTTCGGATGGGGTACCCCTCCTGACCTTGATGTGGTCCTTCGGCAGCTGCAGGTGCTCTCACAGCAAGATTGCACGACTGTGACGTCGACTTCAAAAGAGCTCATTCCATGCGTCAAGGCCATCTACGAGGAGCTTTTCAAGCTCTGCCGCGCCAACATCTCAAATCTGTCAAAATGCAAGGCTTTCTTTCAGAGCGCATGCCCCAAGTTCATCCTCACCGAAAGGGGCTTCGTTGAGAGTTGCTTCGTCTGCGTCAAATCAACTGCAAGACCCCTCGACCCTTACCTCAGCCACCTCCCCCCTTGGCTGCACGACCTCTCACAGTTCTTCCGCGACCTTGGCGCTCCAGATGCGTTCAAACCCAAGGACTTTGCCCTGGCGCTGCGGCGGTTGAAGGGAGACTACGCAGGCCCGTTGGAGAAGCCGCAGCTGAATCTCGCTATCGCCCTTCTCGACGCCCTTGCGGAGGGGCTGGCCGTTGGGGAAACCCCACCTGCGTTTGTTGCGCCGGACAGGGCTTGTGTTCTGCAGCCCTCTGATGGACTTATTTTCGACGATACGGCGTGGATTGACAGCGAGGATGACTCTGCGTCAAGCGGTCTTTTGCATTCTGACGTCATCGCCCGCGTCGCTAACAAATTGGGCATCAAGTTCAGACGCAGCGAGTTTATGCGCGCTGCGGAGGCGTTTGATGTCTTTGGCGACTGCGCTCAGGCGTACGGCCAAACTGAAAGCATCACGAGCCGCATCAAGAGCATCCTCGACCAGTATCCAGAGGGTCTGCCAGTGCTGTCGGAGCTGATTCAAAATGCTGACGACGCGGGCGCGACGACCTTGTGTATTTTCGTCGATGAAACGTCGTACGGCACCAAGTCGCTGTTCAAAGACACGATGGCGGCGTGGCAGGGGCCTGCGCTGTACGTGTACAATGACGCTAAGTTCACAGACGATGACTTCAAGAGCATCGTGAGTGTGGGGCAGAATTCGAAGCTCGGGCAGTCCCTGAAAACGGGTCGCTTTGGCCTCGGCTTCAACGCCGTGTACAACTACACCGACCTGCCGAGCTTTGTGTCAGGCGACAAGATCGCGTTCTTGGACCCCCATGCGTCCTACATGGCGGGGGTGACTCCGGCGCAGCCAGGCAAGCTTCTCATGTTCTGCAGTGACCGCAGTCGCACCTTGTGCGCGAGTTTCCAAGACCAGTTTGCGCCGTACAAGATGAAGACGAAATTCTTCAATTGCTCCATGGCAGCGCCTTTTGAGGGCTCGTTGTTTCGCCTGCCCCTTCGCAGTAAGGACATCAAATCTGAGATGAGCCGGAACTCAGTGACCGTGCCGAAGGTGCGAGAGTTCATCTCTCGGCTGATTGATGGCATTGACGATTTCCTCCTCTTTGTCAAGAACATCCACACAATTGCCATCCTCGGCGGCGACAGGGGGGCCCAAGTTGAGGCCGTGTTCGAGCGCAAGGTGAGCGCTCAAGACGGGACACCGATCGGCGAGTTCCTGAAGCAGCAAGGAGTCCACACCTGCGCCGATGTCATCGCGACGATGACATCAATTCGTGGATCAACATGGCCTTCGAGTGATGCCACCATAGACATCATCAAAAAAACGCCATCTTCTGCTCCAACGGCAGTGTCAAGCTGGAGGGTCAGCTCGACATTTGGCTCTGATGCTTCTCTCAAGTTCTTGACCCAGCGAAGCAGCCGCGGTGTTCTCAAGGGCCTTCCTTGGGCGGGGGTTGCAGTGCGCATAAGCCCACCTCCCGACGTGTCCGCCCCATTTGAAGGGAGAGCTTTTTCGTTCCTTCCGCTTCCCATCAAAACAGGCTATCCGATGCATGTTCACTCAGCGTTTGAGCTGAGCTCCAATCGGCGCGACCTCGTCCACGGCGACGACTTGATGGGCGATGCAAAGCTTCGCATCGAATGGAACAGCCTCTTGCTGAGCGAGCTGATCCCCGCTTGCTACGCGCGGCTGCTGAAGTTGCTTGAGAAGGAGGAAGACAAGACCCCACACGGTCCCATCCACTCTGCCGTCCTCTGTGCTCTTCCGCCACCACCGACGTCGGTTTCAAAAGAGTGGGGCGTGCTTGCTGGGGCCTTATTCCGCTTCTTGAGGGAGGAGCCATTCCTCAGATTGAACGGCAAAGCCTTCGCTCCGAAGAACGTCTTCGTTTTGCCCTCTGTCGACTCTGCACTGGCAAAAGCGATCTGCGAGATGTCCTTACCTGTTGTCACCCTTCCCGATAGCGTAGTGGCGGCGTTCGATGCTTGTAAAGGAAATGCGCTCTTGCGGGTCACTCCCGAATTGGTGCGAAAGTACTTCAAATCATCGAAATTCAGCGGCGATGCCGTGTCGTGTCGGGAGCTCTTCAGGTTCGTCCTCTCTGATGTGTCCGACAAGAGCGAGCCGAACAAGTGCAGCCCCAGAGAGCTGATCGGCGTCCAGTTGTTGTTGATGGCTGATGGGCAGGTCAAAGCGATCACTGCTCCAACAACAGCAGAACCTGCCATTTTCTGCAATGACAAGCACAGACTGCTGCTTGAGTCCGACCAGGCCACATCTCGTTTTCTTGTGGACCGAGAAGTCTGCAGCAGCTTTGAAAATGCCTTTTCTAGCGAAAGCTGGCGCAGCAGCACAAACATGTGCCATTTAACTGCAGCAGTATTGGAAGGAGTCATCGGCTCTGTGGTAGACAAATATGAGAATCAGAGTGCTCCTGATGCTTTGAAGAGATGGGTTGGGCTGCTCTGGGCGTTCTTCAGTAGTCGAACGTCGGAGGAGCAGACGGTCGACCGCATTGTGCGCAGTAGGGCCGTTTTGCCTGTTCGAGCTGATAAAGGGTACTCATTGGTAAGAGGCAGCAAGTGCGTCATTGATCTTCCAAAAAACGATTCGAATTTTGTTGCCAGTCTCGGCGGTGCTGTTTTGCAGCGCGACATCGTTGAACTGAGTGGTGAGGTGAATCAGGTTCTGATTGGCAAGTTTGTGTTGAGGGACAGCGCCAAAGGCTTCCTTGAGGTGCTGAAGCGCGCTGGGGAGCATGTCGACGCCATGTTGGCCAAGATGACTGCCACTAACGTTGGTTATCTCAGGCAGAAGCTGTTTGGCCACACGTCAGGCGAATTGTCAAAAGCTGATCTCACATTTCTCTTCGCACGCCCCATCTTCGAGACTTTTATCAAATTTAGGACAGGCCTGGACATCAAAAGCAATGTTGCAATTTTGGAATTCGACGTCAGCCCTGCCATGTACGCGTTCATGCCACCGAGTTTCGTTTGCATACAGCGGAGCGAAAGAGAGTTCCTGCAGCACAACGGCCTTGACGTTGTCAAGCTGCCCGACTTGTGGAGGAGGTACATTCTGCCGCAGCTCGAGAAGCTTTCATCCGATAAGCAGATCCTGTGTCTCAAGGCTCTGTTTTGCACTTCATCCGTCACATCCCTGCAGCGCGAGGAGAAGTCCTTCTTCGCGTCGCTGGCTGAATTCAAGCTGCTTCTGTCGCAGCAGGGTACCCTCCGATCTCCAAAAGAGTGCTTCAATCTGCGTCCAGATCTTATGGCAATGCTCCCCCCCTCTGCCAAGCCGCACCCGGAGCTTGCCCTTACCAATGAGGTGATGGATTCCCTCGGCGTCAACAACAAGTTCGACGGCAACGCCTTCATCTCCGCCTGCAGGGGACTGACTGAGCTTGCGCCACACAACAAGTTTGCCACCGCGAAGAGACTCCTCGCCTATGCCGACACCAACATCTCCAACCTCTTTTCGAAGGCAGAGTTCAGCTCGTCGCTCCCAAAGGCGCTTCAGACCATCGCGTGGGTGCCCGTCGCCGAACCTCTTGACCGCATCCTTCCCTACCGTCTGCTACCAGAGGGCCGCATTGCGACGCCGCTGGAGTGTCGCCGACGTGCGGATGCGCGGTTGTGTTGCGCCTCAAAGTGGCTTATCGACGGTGACGTGCGGAGCGAGGACCTACTTGATGTGATGGGCTGGTCTTCGCCATTGGATGTGCGCTCGCTCTGCGATCAGCTACGAGCACTTTCGAAGAGGCACAGCGCTGACCCAATTCCATCTGCGACGTTGAATGCTGCTGTCTTCGACATTTACGCGCTGTTGGCGCCAAATGCGCAAATGGCGGCAGGCCACCTCCGCGACTGTGCATTCGTCCTCGTCGATGATGTGTTCGTCCTACCCCAAAGGGTTGCGCTAGTTGAGGCGCAGCTTCCACGTGACCCTTCACGACCTGACGTCAGCTCGCTCAGCCCCTTCGTGCATGAGCTCAACCTCACTTCGGTGCAGATGGGTGAGAAGTACAAGCACGCTCTCCCGCTGCTCAAAGCAACGGGCGCAAGGCCTGGCGTTGAGCCGCTGGAGCTATTGGCCTGCGCGAGGGAGTTGGTTGCGTCATATGAGCTCGAGAAGCAACTGACGCCGCGTCACAGCGCGCTGTTTTTAAACCTCCTCGAGCTCAGCGCCGCCGTCGCCGACGACGCCATTGCCCGCCAGCCATTTCCCCTCATCGACGAGCGCGGCATCGTTCGCAACGGCAAAGACCTATTTGTCAATGATCTCAAATTCGCTAACCCCCCTCAATCAGCGCGTGAAGGCCGCAACATCCTCCACCACAAGCTCCAACGATTCGCCAGGCCGCTGGGCGTGCAAAGCCTCCACAAGGCCCTCGCGTCGCGCAACCTCCTCGCAGTTGACTTCCCCCGCAGTCATGACGTCCAATCTCACGTCCGCCAACCCCCCATCTCTCGCGCGCACCCGCTGATGGACCTCCTGTCCCTCGCGGATGATCTCCGCGCGCCTTGCGTCGACGTCATTTTTGACGCACGCACCTTTCCGACTGAAAATTTAGTCGACCCCCTCCTCGCGCCTCTGCAGGGCCCTGCCCTCGTCGTGGCCATTCGAACCCCCAACCCCGTGCCCGACGACTTTATCCAAAGCCGTTTAAAATCCAGTCATGACTGCCCCGCCCTCATCGGCGTCTTTGCACTCGCCAGCGTCGTTCAAATCCTCTGCAACGAGCTCTTCTTTTTCGACCCCTCCCATTGCCTTTTTGAGAG
>JAIYDP010000402.1 GCA_027487435.1 Verrucomicrobiaceae bacterium
CATAGGTTTAGCAACTACGCGATGAGCTAACAGAAGCGATAAGTTGCTAGTGAATTAGCTCAATGAGAGCAGTGAACAAAAAGAGTATCGCCATTTCTTTTCCTCGGCTTACACTCGCCCCATGACGCTAGCCGATCTTGGATGGAATGATTTTTTTGCCGATGCTTTTCGCAAGCTCGGACTCAAAAACTGCCAACCCGCTCGCCTCATCCGTGAATCGCCTATCAACTTCGGCGCCTTTCTTGGCGATGGCGAGGAAATCGATGTCATCCTTTCCGGTAAAGTCTGGCACGATGCCTCGAATGACGCTGAACTCCCCGCCGTAGGCGATTGGGTCGCAGTGGAACTCGGCGGCGAAAATGAAGACCACGTCATCCGCGCTCGCCTGCCACGGCAGTCTTGTTTTTCTCGCAAACTCCCGGGAAAAAGCAGTGAAGAGCAAGTCATCGGTGCAAACATCGATGTGGTTGCTGTCGTTACCGATGCCGCCGAAGACTACAATCCCCGCCGCATGGAGCGCTACTTTGCCCTCATCCAGCGTTCCGGAGCCAAGGCCGTGGTGCTGATTAACAAAGCTGATCTTTGCTCCAAGGAACAATGTGCCGAGGCCGCCGCCGCACTGCAAGCACTCTGCCCCGAAGCCTCCATCCACATCACCAGCGCCCTTCACAATACAGGGCTCAAAGTCCTGCTTTCCCACCTCAAGCGTGGCACCACCATGTGCATCGTCGGCTCTAGTGGCGTCGGCAAATCCACACTCGTCAACCAACTCTACGGCGAAGATTGGCAATGGACCGATGAAGTGAACGCCGTTACGGGCAAAGGCAGGCACACCACCACATCGCGCGAACTCGTCCCACTACCAAAGCGTGGCCTGATCATCGATAACCCCGGCATGCGCGAGATCCAGATGTGGACGGATGAAAAAACCCTGCGCGAAAGTTTTTCCGACCTCGAAGAACTCGCCCTGCAATGTCGTTTCCCCGATTGCAAACATGGCAACGACGCTGGCTGTGCCATTCGCGCAGCTGTCGCCCGCGGCGAGCTCGACCTAGCTCGATTGGAAAGTTTCCTGCGGCTCGACGACGAGATCGAAAAGCTGCGCCGCCGACAAAAAAAACGCCAAATCAATTGCGACCGCCGCGCCAAGCGCGACCACCGCGTCAAAGCCCGTAACCTGAACGATCGCATCCAACTCGAAGCCGATGAGCAAGGCCTCATCCGCAAAGACGACATCCACAATCACGGTCGAAAGTGAAAATTGTTACTAGGCGCTTTACCTGCGGAGCAAATTTTTTTACCATGCACCTACCATGACTCACATCAATCGCCGAACTTTCGTCGCCTCCCTCTCTTCCGCGCTAGCAGGACTTAGCATGGCACAAGGCCAATCCCAAAATCCTAGCTCGAATGACCTCATCCTCGGACAAGGCGAATACCGCTGGAAAGTTGTGCCGAACTGGGGTGTTCTCGATGCTTCTACCCCCGTCAAGGACTGCCACGCTATGGTGCAAACCAAAGACGGCAGAATCTTCCTGCTCACGAACGAAACGAAAAACAACGTCATCATTTACGACCGTGCGGGGAAATTGCTTGGCAAATGGGGTTCCGAATGGCCCGGCGCTCACGGCTTCACGCTCGCCGAAGAAAACGGCACGGAGTTCTTCTACCTCACCGACCACAGCCGCAGTCAGTTCTACAAAGTCTCGCTTGATGGCAAAGTCCTACGCACGTGGGATGCCCCCAAAGCCAGCGGGAAATATGACAAAAAAGAACAAGTCTTCAGGCCTACCCACGTGGCCCTTGCACCCGATGGCGGATTTTACGTGGTCGATGGCTACGGGCAAAACTGGTGCCATCGCTACGACGCGAAAGGTGAGTATATGAACTCCTTCGGCGGCAAAGAAAATCTCAAATGCGCCCATGGTTGCTGGGTTGATACCCGCGGCAAGAAGCCGATCCTGTGGGTCACCTCACGATCAGAATACAAGATCAAGCGCTACACCTTGGAAGGGGAACTCATCGATATCATTCCTCTCCCTGGTGCGGAACCGAACTTCATCATTCCCTTTGGCGACCACACCATCATCCCTCACCTGCGCAGCAATCATGGGAAAAAAGGGAAAATTCAAAGTGGTTTCGTCAGCATCCTTGATCCGCAAAACAAAATCATTTCCAACATCGCCGCACCCGCTGCTGCTTACGAAAATGGCGAACTCGCCGCCATGGGCGCTGACGTGAAACTCTTCACTCACCCGCATGGATTGTTAATCGATGACGAGCAAAGCATCTACGTTGCCCAATGGAATTCAGGCAAAACCTATCCCATCAAATTACAACGCCTGAAAGCTTCTAGTTGATCGCTTACCACTCGACCACCGCAGTGACGGGAAAATGGTCAGACGGCGGGTTCTGACCATCGGCGGGATAAATGATTTCCGCGCTTCGCACCTTGCACGTGCTTGAGCAAAGAATGTGATCCAATTTCGCCCAACCCGTTCGCTCGCTTTTCCAATCATGGAAGGTCCGACGATTCTTCTCCTGCGGATGCAAGAGATGGTAGCAATCCACCAGCGGCTTGCTCCACACCTTCGCCGCTTCTTGTGACGTTTGCCGACCGGCCAAATAATCCACTGCGGGATTGCCCTCCGTAGCATTGAAGTCGCCTAGCAAAACGACTGGCTCGTCCGCATGCCTACGCTCATCAATGCGCTTGGCCATCAAAACTGCGGACTTCATCCGCGATCCTTGATGTTGATGATCCCAGTGCGTATCAAACACCGTAAACCCTTTGCCTGAAGAAATTTCCACCAGGTATAGCCAGGTCGCAATGCGTGGAATCTCGTTCCCCCAGGTTCTAGAACCAAGCTTCTCAGGAGTATCGGACAACCAAAAGGTCCCCGCATCACTGAGCTCCGCACGAAATCGATCTTTTCGATAGAACACTCCCGAGTATTCGCCCCGCGTTTTGCCATCGTCGCGCCCCACTCCATAAAATTCATACTCCGGCAGAGCTCGCTTTAATGCTTCGACTTGCCCATGCAATGCCTCCTGCACGCCCATCACATCTGGATTCATCACACGGATCGCCGCAACAACATGCGGCAAGCGTTGCGACCATGATTTCCACCCACGATCCTGCGATGTTTCATAGCGAACATTAAAACTCACCAACTTCACCTCAACAGCCCGCAGAGGCATAAGCATCATCACCAGGATGATTGCAAAAATCCCCCTTCTCCATGCTTGATCACAACGCCACATATTTGCCATTTCTCAAACTACTTCTTAAACTCAGTAAGGCAATCGCCACCGTCGATCCACGCAGCGAGGTAGGGCATCTCGGCATCTGCTCTCCACAAGAACACAAAGAACGGGCGGTCGCAAATGAAGTTTCTGGGAACAACGGGAACAGCCCGAGGTTTGGGGGCTTCGCCAAAAGGCTCTCCGCCTACAGCAGTCTCCACTCGCACCTTAGCTCCGTCTTCAAAAAGCTCAAATTGCGTAACCTGAAAAGCCTTCACGATGCGCCATGGCGTAGCCTCACCTGCATAAAAGATGTTTCCTTTAAGCTGCGCTGTGAAATCTGTATCCGCCTTGAGGGTGATATAAGGAATTTTCACCACATCCTGCCGATGCAACGAAGGATCCCTCACTCCGCCGAAGCCGCCAGTCAGTGGGGCTTTTTTAGCCTTTTTCACATGTTCGAAGGCATCACCAAAACTGCAAGGCTCGCTTGGCCGATAGATCATAAGATTCTCGCCATCTTTGTCGGTCGCGATGCTCAAAAGAAACGATGAGCCCTCGTCATCATATTGCAGAACCTTCACATACTGGCTATACTCTTCGCTTAACTTGCCTGCGGTGCCGAAGTATTTTACCTTCTGGGGCTTGTTCTTTGTTGACCGAAACTCCAGTGCGTTATTGCGTGAAAGGAAAAACTTTTTTTCAAACTTTAGGTCACGCACCAGGATGCCATAAGCGACATTGCCTCCGGGTATGATAGGCACGCGATTGGGATCGATCGAAACATCAAATTGCTTCTTGATCGCAGCAGCGGTATCTTGGGCGAACTTTTGCGTCGCAGGACCAGCGTAAACAGCATAGCCATCTTGAGGCATCACCTTGTCAGCTTGCCATGAAAAGGCTTCCAGTTTCGCAATGAAGGCGTTCGCTGGCTCCACTTTTGCGAGTTTGCCGGCGTGCAACTCGGTCAATTTCTCCCACGAAGCCTGAAACAGAGGAGACCAAACTTGCGTCGTTCCTTTGGGCGGTAGCTCATCAATGCTGAGTAGGCTCTCTGGAGCTGCCGAAATCCATGGGAGGCTTGCGATAAGGAGGCAAATGGCGAATCCAATGTTTTTCATCATTTTTCTTTTGATCTTCCGCAAGCTGAACGATGTCACCGATGAGGTCAAGGTGCATTCAACCCAGATCCGAAGGATCGTGATTTCTACTCAAACGAAGGTGGCTGAAAAAATTGCCACAGTGCGATTGCTCACCCACTGCCTCAGGCGATGTTTTCAGGTGTTAGCTCTTTACGCCTTCGATAATTTTCAATTGAGCATTCAAGTAGTCGGCGCAATTCATCGACGCTGCACCTTTCAGTCTGATCTGATAAGGCTGTCCTGTCGTCGATGACTTGGTGGCGGCTTTGGCGATGAAATCCTGTGCGGTGTGAATATCTTTTTTGTTTGCATCCCATTTCCCACGCAAAAATTTGGCGGCATTTTTGGATTGATACTCGCTGCCGTTGCGGATGAACGTAGCCTCATGCAACCCCTCAAGATGGTTGATCAATGCTTCAATTTTCGCATGTTCGGTCAATGCTGCTTCGGCCGCACGGAGCGGCGCTGCAAAAAGCATGCTCGCTAGGGAAAGCACGAAGGTAAGGAGAAATCTGCGCTGGTTCATCAAGATTTCGTATACGAAAGATCAAACGGCGATGTTTCATCATGGTAACGAGAATCACTGGCGTGTTACGGATTTTAGCCGCGGCTCTCACCGATCATTACTTCCAGCACTCGAATGTTGTCGTTGGGTTCGATGGGGAAATTTTTCCCTGCCTCTTGGCGGTAGTCGAGTTTATGGACTACGCCATCGCGGCGGAGTTCGATGCGGGGTCCACCGAATTCATTGCGATCGCCTGCTCCTTGGATGGCTTCCATCAATGACATTCCCTTGCGGAAGGGAACTTTGCCTGCTGTACGGACGAAACCTCCAATGGTGACGAAGGTGCCTTCATCATTTTTGTTGGCACCGTTGAGGATTTCCACTTCGATGGTGGGCGCGGTGTAGATTTCACCTTTGCGATAGGCCAACTCGATCTTGCGTGCGAGTTCATCACGAGTCAGACCTTTGGCTTGAATATCTTCTGACAGACTCGGCATGCGCAGGGAGCCGCTATCGCTGAGCATGTAATCGCCATTGATGCGGGTTTGATCATCGATGGGGACTCCGCGAAGGGTGATTTTTACTTTATCTCCCGGTGCGAGACCAGTGGCATGGAGGCATGCGGTAAGTGCAAGGCAGAAGATTCCTACAATTTGTGTTGTTTTTCGTGTCATGGCGACAAGACCATGGCGGGAAAGTTACTTTGTGTCAAAAAGTAAGTTGAGAATTTCGCAAAAAATTATGCGCTGGCCCAGAGCCATGTCACATCGACCACGATGTCGGGGTGGATGGAGTGATGGACGGGGCAGCCATGGACGGCGGCTTTGAGGAGTTCTGCGGCGGGGTGATCCTCGGCGATGGGCATGGCAATAAGCACGGTCAGGCGACTGATGCGGCGGGGGCTGATGGTGCTCATTTCCTTGTTCACAGTGATGTGCAGGCCGGCGAGGTCGATTTCTTTGCGTCGCGCGACGATGCCCATGATGGTAGCCATGCAGGCGCCGAGCGCGGTGGCGACAAGATCCGTGGGCGAGAAGGATTCCCCTCGGCCTTGGTTATCGACGGGAGCATCGGTGCTGATGACGGTGCCCGAGGGTGTGTGGCTAGCGCTGCAATGCAGATCGCCTTCGTAATTGATTTTGATTTCAACCATGGTGTGTGATGTGTGATTTACTCGTAGGCGATGCGGGAGAGGACGATACGGAAGCCGTAAGTGGCATCGTACTTATCAGCTTTTTGCGGGTTTCTGCGGTCGAGCGACAGAGTTTTTCGTCCGTAGGTGCTCCAGCAGCCACCGCGGAGGACGCCGAAGAGGCTACCTTTTTCATAGTCATCGGATGTCCATTCGTAAACATTGCCGCTGATGTCGTGGAGGCCGAGGGAATTGGCTGGGAAGGATCCGGCTGGGGAGGTGTAGGAGAAGTTATCGTTATAACCTTGGATCACGTAGCGAGGTTTGACGGCAGCGGCTTGCAGTGCGGAAGAATCGGAGAAATTGCCCGACATGGGTGGCGGTGGCCAGCTTTGACCCCACGCCCACGAACTCGGGTTGGTGGGATCGCGCTCACCGGGGCTTTTTCCTTGTTCCGCAGGAATTCCAGCGAGCATGGACCATTCCGAATCGGTGGGCAGGCGGTATTCGTGGAGATACTGAATCAAGTCTTTTTTACGCTCCGTGTTGTTAAGCCAAAGACAGAAATCGAGGGCATCTTTGCGACTGATTTGCGTGATCGGGTGGTCGGCATTTTGAGCAAACGATGGAACAGGGATCGCCTGGCGTTTGGTGGCTTGCTGGAAAGCGTGGAAATCGGCAACGCGGGTTTCCCAAATGGCCGCCATCAGGTCGGCTCCGACAGGAACGAATTTCATGCCGAGACTATTTTTCCATGGGCTGCCAAAAACGACGCTTTGATTTGGCTTGAGAGTGACAGAGAGTTGTTGGGTTTCCTTATTTTGCAGCGATATGGTGCGTGTCACGGGGGTGTAGCCTTCGAGATAAAAACGTAACTCAACACTGCCCGTCGGAACTTTTTCAAAAGTAGTAGGGCCATTGATCCTTCCTCGGTTCACAAAGATGGTAGGGTCATTGGTGCTGCCACGGTTCATATACACCTCCACATTGGGAGGATCGCTGGTGATGATGAGATTGCCGTAGGGGACGGGACGCACAACAATGCGAAAGGGCATGAAGCCCTTTTTGACGAGATCGGCATTGAGCGATGGGTGCTGGAATGCGCTCTCCATGCGCGGCATGATCTCCTGATCTTCGGTAAGATAGGAAGTCGAGGCGCCTTTTTGATGCCAGTCACAGAAGAGCTGCGCCTCAGGTAAGGTGGTCGCGATGACTTTGGATGACTCACCATTTTCGGTGATGGCGAGTATGGCACCACTGTTTTGCGGACGTTGCTGGGAGTTGATGTAACGAGTCCAAATTTTCTCGGCGAGCAGATTGCGCGATACATGCATTTCGCCCTCAGGGAAATAGCGAATGCCTAAATGGTCTGTCCACGGAACACCTTCCACCGGCGGGGCGAAAATTTTCATCTCTCCTTCGATCAATTTCGGCGCAACGCTTTCCTCGACGGTATGACTGATCTCCATTTCTTGAAATCCTTCTTTGCGCAACAAGAATGCGAGTTTCGTGCCTACAGGGTAATTCATCACATCGCTATGTGTTTCGCCGATGTAACGCCCTTGCTCATCGTGGATGGTAGCTCCCTCGGGCTCAACGACAATTTTGATTCGGCCAAATTTT
Organism: Verrucomicrobiaceae bacterium; assembly: GCA_027487435.1. Lineage (GTDB taxonomy): Bacteria > Verrucomicrobiota > Verrucomicrobiia > Verrucomicrobiales > Akkermansiaceae > UBA956. The sequence goes on from JAIYDP010000402.1 coordinate 7,649, forward strand.
TGTGGCTCGGGAACCGCGGATGGTGTGTCGCTCGGTTGTGTAAGACGATTGCGGGAAAGAACTTGGCGCAGATACTCGAAACCGTTGAATTTCCATGTAAAAAATGAGCCCGCTACAAGGATCATCAAGGAAGTTAAAACAACGGGAGTGCTGCGATTCAAACGACGGCGTTGGCCGCGCTGGACACGACGAATGGCATCGGCGAGAGCCGTAGCGGTGAAAATTTTTCTCGCGGAAAGTTGTGGTTCGCAGATGTCACAAATGATGCGGTTGAGGGCGAGCCATTTTTTCCGATCCTCTGCGGGAGGCGGTTCATCGGGGAGCTCAGGGAAATCGAGTCGATCCTTTCCTGTTGCGATTTCGTAAAGAACTTTGCCGAGAGAATAGATATCGGCTTGGGCGGAGCCGGGACCTTCTGGTGGGACGAAGCCCTCCGTGCCGACAAAGGTGCGCTGGCCACGTGCGGCGACCAGTCCGATATCAGCAAGCTTGGCCTTACCACCAACGAAGATGACATTGGACGGCTTGACATCGCGGTGGGCGAGACCCTTTTCGTGGAGGTGTTCGAGCGCCTCGGCGAGACGGAGGCCAACCTCGAGGCATTCGTCAACAGGAAATTTTTTGGCTTTTGTGTCCTTGGAATCGGCACGTAGGGTGCGAGGTTCGTATTCGACGGGATGGATTTCCCGGCCTTTGCGAACGTCATCGCCAAGTTCCATGACGTAATAATAGAAAGAGGTGAGATCTGGCGAACGGCCAACATGGAGTACATTGACGAGTCCTGGATGATCTCGGGATATCGGTTCGAAGCTGAGAATGCCCTCGAACTCACGCTCGAAAGTGCGCTCGTCTTCGAAGTCCTCGCGCCATACCACTTTCACGGCACGCATGGCACCGGTGACGCCACGAGCGAGCCAAACTTCGCCATACGCACCACCGCCAATTTTGCGGAGCACCTCATGGTCAGGAATGATGGGACTAGGACGGACTGCAATCATCGCCGTGTTCTTGGAGTTTCTCTAACTCTTTCTTCAATACCGAGCCGACGCGATGCTTGGCGAGATAAACTTGTGCCATGGAGACACCAAGATGTTTTTGCACTTTGTTCGCATCCCATTCTCGGAGCACGTAGTAGTCAAAAATTTGATATTGTTTTGGCGATACCGTCGCTTTGACGCGGGTGAGCGCGGCACTTGCCATGTTGCGGCGCCATTCGGCATCCCAGAGGCGGTCGAGCGGCACGCCATTCGGATCTTCAAAACGGTCGATGACAGCCGTTTTGCGTTCATCGCCCCAATCGGACTGATGCATCGAGGTGTCTTTTTTCCTTTTGCGAAATTGATCATTGATGCGCCAGCGTGTCATGTTCATGAGCCATGACTTGAAAGAGCCTTGTTCGGGATCGTAGAGCTTTTTTTTGCTTTGTTTGGCGATGGAAAGAATGGTTTCTTGAACGCAATCGGAGGCTTCATCGGCGCGGAGACCTGCCTTGATGGCAACGGAGTAGATGAGTTTCCAGTACGTTTGATAGAACTCGTCCCAAGTTCTTTGGTCCTCCCAGTTATCGAGTTTGGCAATCAGGCTTTTCCGCGTTTTAGCGCAAATGGCGGAGAGTTCCAGATCTTCGTCGGTTTTTTTTTCCTCGTCGCTCACGGAGTGAAGTATAGCAACAATGCAGCGTTTGTCTTGCTCTTTATCAATGGGGATGCGAATGAATAAAACTTACGCGGTTTCTACTCGGAGGCGGGGCGGGCGTTTGCCGAGAGGATGCGGATCAGTGGGGTTTCCTGCGTGGGTGAAGGCGTGTTCAATTGCAGAACGTGATGACCCTTGCTCAAGGAAACTTCGACAATTCCCTTGCTGGGGATGACATTTTTGCCATCGATCTCCATGCTAGTGGCGGAAAAGCCGTCGCAGGCGATGCGGACAAGACCCTCCTCGAATACCTCAATGGTCGATCGCACGAGGTTGCGCGGATTGCCGGATACGTTGACAACGGTTGCTTCGCTGAGAGGCAATCTGCCATTCACGAAGGTGGTGAGAGGCAGCCAAGTATTGGATTCTACTGAGGCACAAGATTGCCATTGGCGGATGATGCCATCTTCTTGAATTTTGTAGGAGCCTTCTTTGCCGAGTTCACTGAGGAAACGGACGAGGTCGATGAATTCATCACGTCGCAGAGACGCGGTAAGGCCAGCGGGCATCAAAGAAACGGGAATGACTTCTTTTTTGGTCACCTGATCGCGAGGGAAGCTCTTGGTCACGCCCACGGAGTCGCGGATATGAATTTCACGATCATCTTCCCGTGCGAGGAAGCCGGTGTGATTGCCACCATCTTTGGTTTGAATCATGGCTGTGGCATAACCTTCTTTGATTTTCTTTCCTGGCTCGATCAGGCTTTCGACGATGTAGTCGATCGGCGCACTAGCTCCAAGACTGACGAGGTCTGGCCCGATGATGCCACCGGCGGAGCCGAGAGCGTGACAGTTGATGCATTGCAGTGCGGACTTGCGGTAGATTGATTCACCACGGGACGGATTTCCTCTGGTGGAAACTTCCGAAACGAGTTCTTGCATGGCCGCGGGGCTTAACGAGGTAATCGGCTGCAAGTCCCCGCTTTTCGTTAATGCGGCCATGAGCGCTGCCGTATCGCCTCCGGTGGTGGAGGTTTTTTGTAGAGCTTGCGAGGCGACGTCGGGATGGAGTTTTTTTCCTTCGAGCGCTTTGGCGAATACGGTAGGACTATTTTTCCGGCGCAATACAGCATCGAAAAGCATCGCAGTTGCCTCGTCGGAACGGGTGAGAGTCGTGAGATGCTCTGTCAGCAGTGGAATGGCATATGGCAGATCGGCTTCGAGTAAGGCGAGCAAAGAAGCGGTTCGCTCAGCGGGTTGTGGTTGTGCGAAATAAATTTCTTTAAGTATCTCGAGCGATTGTCCGAGACGAGCAAGAGCCATGCGGGCGGTGTGGGCAACGCTGCCGGATTTCTTGGCATATTGTTCCAACAGACTGCGCAAAGATTCGGCTTGCCATAATCCTGCAAGCTGTGCGGCTTCCGCTGCGATTTCTGGAGCTTGGGCAAGCAGAGCTTCAAGCTGGGAGAGGTCTTTTGGGCGACACTTGCGAATGTTCGAGGCACTCACAAGGGAGCGCAGTGCCGCGAGTCGCAAAGCCGGAGATTTCGCTGGGTTGTTTGCCACGGCAAGTATGGTGGTGGCGCTGGCAGGAGTAAGTTTTTTGCTTATGACATCGCACAACTGAATGGCTTGCTTTTCGTCCGTTTGCTCTTGCTCCAGCAGGGAAAGCAAGATGGAAGAAGCGTTTCCATCGTTGGTGGAGCTGAAAGCAAAGAGAATGCGATCAGGCTTGGAGCCGAAAGTGATTTCGCCGTTTTTGTAGGCGGGGAGCCACGTGGAAGAGAGTTTGTAACATGTAAGCCATAACGAATAGTCGAGGTTGGTATCGAGAGGGTAGTCCATGACTTGCAAAGCCAGCTCGACGGCCTGCGGGGTGGCGATTTCACGCAGAAGGTTGACGGCTTCGAGACGCACAATGGGGCTAGCATCATGGCATGCAGAGGTAAGAAGATTGGGCCATGGTGAAATTGCAGTCGCGCCACGCTGGACCACTGTTTCACGAGCATAGCGAACGCAAACGCCGCGCAAGCGTGTCTGTGCTGCATGGGCGGGATGGCGAAGAATTTCCGTTAGAATGGCATCACCGCAACCGCATGTCTGCGCGGCCCAAAGCAGATCGGCAAGAAATAAGGCATCGGAGGCCGGAGATGCGATAACCTGCGCCGCGAGCATTTTCTCGAGATCGGGAAGGTTTCTGCGTTTGAGTTCCTGCTTCACATGAAGGCGCACAGACTGGTCACGCGACTTCAGCAAGCTGATCAATGCCTGAGGAGTGAGCGATGGAAAATTGACGCGTTTGGTTGTTTCGCGACCTTTCGCGGAGACGCGCCAGATGCGGCCGTGAACGCGATCGCGACGAGAATCTCGGAAGTCCACTTCGCCGTGCTGAATGATGGGGTTGTACCAATCGGCAAGATAGAGTGCTCCGTCCGGGCCATGATTGACGTCCACGGGGCGAAATGCGGCGTGGGTGGAGCTTACGAGGTCTGGTAGTTGTTTGCTGGTAAAACCCGATCCATTTTCCGTTAGGGCAAAACGATTGACCCGATGGCCGCGGAAGTCACAAGTGATCATTTGCCCCTGCCAATCGATAGGAAAGTGCGTGCCGTTGACGATCTCAAGTCCGCATTGTTTCGGCTGCCCAAGATTGAGTCCGCGAAGGATGCGTGGGAGTTGATTCGGCAGGCAGCGGAACGCAGCACCAGGGAAATTATGGTTGATTCCTTCGCCGTAGGCGCCATCGGTGATGAAGCTTTGCCCCCAGTCGTCGAACACATGCCCCCAGGGATTGACGTGGCCCATGGAAAAAACTTCGAGGCGTTTCGTCTTGGGATGGTATTGCCAAACACCCGAGCCGGATAGCCTGCGAACGCCGAAAGGAGTCTCGACATGACTGTGAATGTAAACACTTTGATTGAGATAAACGCAGCCATCATGGCCGAGCTTGAAGGAGTGAATGATGTGGTGCGTATCCTCGGTACCAAAGCCACTCAGCAAGACTTCACGGCTATCGGCTTTGCCATCTTTGTCGGTATCGCGAAGAAAAATGACCTCGGTGGAGTTTGCGACAAAGACCCCATCTTCGTAAGGTAGAATGCCAGTGGGAATGAGCAATCCTTCAAAAAACACCGTGCTTTTGTCGGCTTTGCCGTCTTGATTTTCGTCCTCGAGGATGAGGATTTGATCGCTTTCTTGCTGCCCTGGCTTGATGTGGGGATAAATCGCACTGCTCGCGACCCAGAGCCGTCCTTGCGCATCCCATGACATTTGGATGGGCTTACGCACCAGTGGTTCGGTGGCAAATAAATTGATCTCCATGCCTTCGGCGAGGCGAAAACTAGCCATCTGATCAGCGGGATCGGTCGGAGGAATTTGTGTGAGTTTGTTTTGCGCTGAAACTGTAATGGCCAAGGCAAACAAGGCGCTAACGGAAAAAATGGGAACTCTCATAATTGAAAAACGTTATTTCGCGATGGTTTGAAAAATTTCCCCTTCTTTCTCTTCGATGAGCGGGATGAATTTTGGCATATCGGCACCATTTTTCCCTTGCTCATGCTTGCGAGAACCGAAGAGGTAGATTTCGTTCTGCGGTCTCCATTGCTGGAAGAAAAAGCGGTTTTTTGCCAGAATCAACTCGCGTAACGCCGTGGATGTGTTTGCTTTTGCGGTAAGTCCCAGCGAAGTCAGCAAGGGGGTGGCAAGTTTGCGGTAATCTTCCTGGGTGAAAGTGACTCCATTGATGGTCGTCAGTGAAACCTTGCGGGCATGGGTGAAAAAATCTGCGCAGGAAATATTCTCCTCTTCGGCAAGCTTTCCAATGGCTGCTGCGTAGAGAGCGCGATTGTCATTTTCCTTGGCGAGCGATGGCCAGCGCACTGCATCGGTCGCGCACGGTGGCGGAGTGAGCAAGATGATGTTTCGAGCGCCCGACGACTTGGCCATGGCAATCCATTTCCGATAGGCTTGCAGAAAATCAGGCAAGCCTGTTTCGCCTTGGAAGGCATCAACTGCACCGTAACAAGCTAAAATCGTATGAGGTTTCCATTCTTTCAATTGCTGATTCAGGCGCTCGAATCCCTCGGCAGGCGGGCCGAAGTAGCTACGACTTTCACAACGCGGAGTGTCGCCACTCCAGCCAAGATTGCGGATCCTGAGCTGCTTTCCAGTCGTCGCCAGCGTGATGGCAGATTCAAGCTCTCCATGAATGTAATCACGTTCAAAAAACGCATCGCCGACGAGCGCGACGCGATCCGATTTTTCTGGAATCCACGGCTTTTCCCCCGCTGCATTCCCGTGTGCCACAGAGAAACAAAGGGAGAAAATAAGCATGACTCCAAATCGTCGAAAGACCGTAGAAAAATGACAATTCATCGGCGCAACTATACGAACGATGTTCGATCTTCTTACAAAAATCGAGGATCGCGGGCTCGCGAAAACCTCTTCAAGGGAAACCAATGGCTATCGCAAGGAAACTCGAAGCATCATCGATGTTGTTCTTGGCTTGATGCGCATCTCGGCAGCTGTCGGGCAGGTTTCTGTGGCTCATTGTTTCACCTTGGCTATTGGGCTTGCCAATGGTGCGTCAATTGGTAAAACCAACGCATGGACGTTTTATCTTTGGTTCCTTTTTCCTGGAGTTCGATGGTCTGTGCAGTCGCAATGATGATGCCGCAGGTTCATGCAGCATTGATTCCGTTAGATTTGCGTAGCGATGGCAATAGCTCGCTTATGGGTGTTTCCGCGCAACCCAAATTTTCCTGGCGCGTGGAGTCATCGGATACGATGCAAAGCCAAGCAGCGTGGCAAATTTTGGTTGCCAGTTCGGTGGAGTTGTTAGCCAAAGATCAAGGCGATCTATGGGACTCAACCAAGCAACCGAAAGCGGCTTCACCCTTTGTCGCTTACGCCGGAAAACCCTTGCAGGCAGGTGGGATCTATCACTGGAAAGTGCGCTGCTGGGATGAGAAAGATCAAGTTTCCGACTGGAGTAAGCCGACAACGATCGAAATTGCACCGATGACACCTGCTGATTGGCGTGGTGCGAAGTGGATTGATGACGGACGCGATAACCCGACCGAAGATCAAGACTTTTATCAACCTGATCCCGCGCCACTTTTGCGAAAGGAATTCAACATCGCTAAGCCCATCCGCCGCGCTCGCTTGCACGTAGCAGGCCTTGGTTATGCGCTGCCCAGTCTCAATGGAAAACGCCTCGCCGATACTCCTCTGGATCCCCCATGGACTGCTTTTGACAAACGAATTTTGTTCCGTTCTCACGACGTGACATCAGCGTTGAAAGAAGGGGGAAATTGCATCGGCCTTGCGCTCGGAAATGGTTGGCACAATCCGCTCCCACTGCGCATGTGGGCTCACCGTAACATTCGCGGCAGTATGGCTGTCGGTCGTCCAAGGGCGATTGCTTGCCTTGTGATCGATCATTCCGATGGCACTCATACAACGATTACGACTGGTTCGGATTGGCAGGTTGCTACCGGAGCAACCACCCGCAATAGCATCTACCTCGGCGAAGAACGCGATGCCCGCCTCAGCCTCGATGGCTGGGACAAACCAGGATTCGATACCGCGAAATGGAAACCAGTACGGGTCAGTAATGCTCCACTAGAACCGCTCAAGCCCCTGCTCGACATGCCACCTGTACGTGAGACGGAAACGTTTCTCGCCGCCAGCGTGAAGACTCTCAAGCAGGGTCAGCACATCGTTGACTTCGGTGTGAACTTTACTGGTGTGCCAGCCATCGATCTCGATGTCCCAGTTGGCACGAAAGTCCTGATGCGCTTCGGTGAAATTCTCAACGATGATGGTTCGCTCAATCCGATGACCAGCGTCTGTGGCCAGGTCAAAGGGAAGCGCAAAAATGACAAAGGTGAGGAAACCTTGATCGGCGGGCCAGGCTCTCCTGAGATTGCTTGGCAACAGGACGTTTACATCGCGCGCGGTGGCAAGGAAACCTATCGCCCTGATTTCACCTTTCATGCCTTTCGCTACATGGAGATCACTGGTCTAACGGAAGCGCCAAAAGTCGAAAGCATCCGCGGCATCCGCTTGCACTCCGCCTTGCCCACATCAGGTTCTTTTTCCTGCTCGAACGAATTGTTCAATCGCATTCAAAACATCACGCGCAATACCTTCGTGAACAACGTCGTCAGTGTGCAATCGGACTGCCCGCACCGCGAACGCTTCGGCTACGGCGGCGACATTGCCGTGACCAGCGAGGCGTACATGATGAACTACGATATGTCGGGATTTTATGCGAAAACGATTCGCGACTGGGCCGATGCTGCACGGCCTGATGGCAACTTTACCGACACCGCGCCATTTGTTGGCGTGAACTATTGCGGCGTCGGCTGGGCGATGGCGCATCCGCTTTTGTTAGAGCAACACTACCAACACTACGGTGACATCGCGCTCATCCGCGAGCAACTCCCCGCCGCGATGCGTTGGTTTGCGTTGGAAGCTTCCAAGCGCAAAAATGGCCTTGTGCCGAGTGGGCTAGGTGATCACGAGGCATTCGAACGATTGGGTGGAGCACCTGTCACCACTCCCATGTTCATCGATACCGCCCGCCGCATGGCTCGACTCGCGCGCATCATCGGAAATGAAGAAGATTCCAAACGTCTCGAGGCCATGGCGAAGGAATCCGCGGTAGCATGGACGAAAACGTTCCTCGATCCCAAGACCGGAAAAGTCGGTGGCGGTATACAATCGGAGCAATTGCTCGCTCTCGGTTTCGGCGCAGCAGCGCAGCCATCGGATACTGCCGTTTACGAATATCTCGTGAAAGATCTTAAAGCTGCCGCCGACGGACCAAGCCTCACAACGGGAATCTTTGGCACGCGCTTTATGTTAGAAATGCTCAGCCAACGCGATGATCACAATATGGCCTATGCTCTCGCCAATCGCAAAACCTTCCCTTCGTGGGGTCACATGATCGAAAACGGTGCCACCACTTTGTGGGAAACGTGGAAAGAAAGTGACAATACCTATTCTCATAACCACCCGATGTTTGGTTCCATCTCCGCATGGTTCTACCGCCATCTCGCTGGTATCCAAATCGCTCCAGACGCCATCGGCGCGAATCGACTCTTCATCCGCCCACAAGCACCCACGGGGCTGGAATGGGTCAAATGCACGCACCAAACCATCCGTGGCACGGTGGTGTCGAATTGGAAAGTCACCGACAATGGCATCGAATACGAGATCACCATCCCGCCCGATACCACCGCCAGAATCCAACTCCCCGCTCTGCAAAATGACGTGAAAAAAAATGGTGTTACTTCACCAATCGGCAACTCCCCGCATCAAGATGTTGTCGGCAGCGGCACCTATCGCTATCTCATCAGCAAATCGAAATGAACGGATTCCAGATCAAATCAAGCAAAACTCTTAGCTAACGATCGGTCATGAAAAGCCGTGCGGAAAGCTCGCCCACAATCGCAACCGCAAGCGTGCCTGTTGAAAATTCATGGTCGCATCGGCGGAAGGGAATCGCTAGAATCACTGCGGATGAATGAGGAATCAGAGATGGGAAAATGGTTTCAGCGTCGGTGGCTGCCGTGGCTGGCGATGATCTTCGCCAGTGCTGCTGCGCATCTTTGGTGTGTGGGGTCGCAATTTTATTTGGATGACTTGTGGCAGATCAGGGATAGCGGAACGTTTCATGGCGATGGCCATACGGAGGCGATTACCTTGCGTTGGTTTTATTTGATGTTGCAGGCGCAGGTAGCGCTGTTTGGGATGAACTCGGCGGGCATTCATGCGTGCAATTGGCTATTGCATACCGGAGTGGCGCTGATGCTGTGGCGAGTGGCTCGACTGTTGCTGCCGGAGCGATCAGGTACCGCATTGTGGTGCGGATTGTTGTTTGCCGTGCATCCGCTGGGGAGTGAGATTCCCAACTATGCGCGATGTCAGGATTTGGCGTGGGTGACCTTGTTTTCATTAGCTGCAACGCATCAGATGTTGGCGTTTTTGCAAAAAAGACATTGGCGGCATCTGTTGGTCTGCGCGGTGATGATGGCGGGCGCGACGTTTTCCAAGGGGCCGGGGATGTTGCATGCGGTGATGATGGTTGGCGCCGTGCTGTTGTGCTTTGGCGTGCCGATGATGTTCCAATCGGTAAAACATCGTGCGCTATGGTTTATGGGAGCAGCTCTGGCGCTGCTAACGTGTGCATGGGCTCTGCGTCATCATTTGGGCTGGGAGGCTGCTGCGGGACGCTGGAGTGATCCGCGCATGATTGGCCATGCCTTCACCATGAGCCGGGTGTTTTGGAAGTTTTGTTACCTAGCATTCTGGCCAAAAAATCTTTGTGCCGACCACCACATTGAGGAAACTCTGGTGCATGACGGGTTTTGGAATGTAAAGGATACCGAATCGTGGTGGGCGATGGCGGGGATGGCGGCAGTGTTGTTGCTTTCGCTGCGGATGATGTGGAGTAAATCCTCGCGCATTTGGGGTTTGTGCTTGTTTCTGTTTGTTGGTGCCATCGTGATGAGGTTGGCGTTTTTTGTGCCAGAGTTCATGCCCGAGTATCGGATTTATCCCGGTTTGCCGTGGTTTTGTCTCGGCATCGGCATGGTAATGGCTTCCCTGTGGCAATGGATGTCGCCGCGGACAGCGCCAGTGGCGGCGGTCCTTGTTCTGGGCGTGATGATTCTTGCCTCAGCCAAGCGAGCGCATGATTGGCATGATTTGGATCGCTTGATGGCAGGAGTGCTGAAGCAATATCCTACCAATGCACGGGCGATCTGGGTCTTGCAACGTAAGGACATCGAGGCTGGAAAATGGCAGGCGGTGATAGACCGGCACAAGAAGGATTTGTTAGAGTTGACCCCACGATTTGACTACAAAAACCAGAAGGTTCTTATGCCACTGAGGGAGTTGCCAACGGGGCATCACGTCTTAGCAGAAATTGGCTGCACGGGGCTTTTTGCGCGGGCTGTGGCAGAAGTTTACGGTGCCGAGAACGGTATGAAAGTCATCGATGGCTTAGAATTATATATGCGTCAAAGGGGGCTCGATCCACAGGCGCATTTGGAGCATTGGCTCCATTTTTCACGTGCCAAGGCCTGGATGCTACATCGGCAAGGGCGCAATGCAGAAGCATACGAATTGCTGCGCGATATCGCCATTGCCGATAGTCGCTTGCTACTCAAAGATATCGAGCGCGCACTCGGCATGAGAGATGCGCCCTCAAGCAAGTGATTACCAATCCGTTAATGAACGGAAAAGTGCCTCGCGCTCGGATATTTCCGTGGGCGTAAGAGCTTCTAAGCGGCGAGTAGAAAACTGCTCGCATGTGAAAGAAGCAAGCACCGAACCTTTGACTACCGCTTGGCGAATGTCGGCGAAAGAGAAATCCGTTTTGCCTAACGATGCGAGATACCCCGCTAAGGCGCCGAGGAAGGTGTCGCCTGCGCCCGTGGGATCGATGACTTCTGTTAAGGGAAAGGCCGATGCTCGGAAAAAAGTGCTTTCGCTAGCTTGCCATGTGGCGTGATCTCCAGAAAATAGCATGGCACCAAATTCGCCTAACTTGATGATGACGTAGCGCGGGCCTTTTTCTAACAATCGGCGACCGGCGAGGATGAGATTCGCTGTGCCAGTGAACTCGCGTGCTTCACTGTCATTGATGACAAAGAGGTCGAGTTGTTTTAGGACTTCTTGCAGTTGGGCGTTGGCGATATTGATCCACAAATCCATGGTGTCTGCGATCACGAAACGTTGCGTGGCTGTGCAGGAGTGGAGCATTTGGGATTGATTGTCTGGCGACATGTTTGCCAACACGACGATGGGGCAATCCGCAATCGAAGCTGGCACAGAAACTTTCCAGTCTTGGAGCACATTGAGCCCGACGAGATGCGTCGTGCGGTCATTCATGTTGGCATGATATTCACCTGTCCATGTGAAACTCTCGCCCTGTGAACGCTCGATCCCATCCAAGGAAATACCACGACTTTCTAGCATCGCAAGATGCGGGGCAGGGAAGTCGTGGCCGATGATGCCGACGAGAAATACGGGGCGCGAGAAATAAGATGCGGCAAGTGCGGCATAAGACGCTGAGCCGCCTAGCAAGTCACGAGCTTCCGCTTGCGGAGTGATGACGTTATCGATGGCGACAGTGCCTCCAACAATGATGGGCAGAGTGTTCATGGAGGAAAAAAATTAAAGAATTTCGTGAATTGGAATGATGCCATTGGAGGCGACGATGCTGTAGGCATCGGCATCTTGTGGACTCGCGGTAAGTTCCACAGAACCGCCTGCGAGTTCGACGAGAAGTTGGCCCGCAGCGATGTCCCAAAGCGAGATGCGCGACTCCACATAGGCATCCAGTCGGCCGCTAGCGATGTAGGCCATGCCGAGTGCTGCCGATCCCATCATCCTCATTTTACGAGCACGTAAGGAAGCGCGTGAAAAGCGCTCCATGCCGGTTTTGAGAGCATCACCATCTTTGCCGCAACCGACGAAGAGGATGGATTCCTCTAAGGTTTGACGCTTGCTACAGGAAATGGGCTGGCCGTTATGCAGGGGAAGGCCACCTTTTTCTGCTGTCCAAGTCTCTTGCACCATCGGATCATGGATCACGCCAACGACGATTTCACCATCGATGCGGAGCGCAATGGATACGCAGAAGTGAGGAATGCCGTAGAAAAAATTTACCGTGCCATCGATGGGGTCAACGATCCATTGGCGGGAAGATGATTGATTTCCGGCAATGCCCTCTTCACCGTAGAGAGCATCGTCAGGATGAGCACCAAGGAGGATGTCCGTGATCATCGTTTGCGTTTCCTTGTCTAAAGCGAGCTTAATATCGTGGTGGCACTCTTCATCCACTACGGCAATCTTGCCAAATTGTGCGCGAAGAAAATCTCCCGCTTGCAGTGCGGCGTGAGTGGCGAGTTCTAGGTCGGTCATGGTCGTGTATCGTTGGAGAAAAAAATCAAAGACGTAAGCGGGCACAGGTTGAGTTTGCAGCACTCTGTGTGCAAGGAAAATGCATCACTGATCTCCTAGCCGGCTGGGAAGCTGAATTTCTAGGCCCGGCGAAAGCCCGTTCCTTCATTCCGCTGCACAGCTGTTGCGGTAAAAAACTCTCGAAGCATCCTTGATGCGGGCAGAATACCCGATGCTGTAGAGGAAATTTTACCCGATGACTGACAAAAACGCTGCTGTCCGCCGCCACCGCTCGACACCTCAAACATTTGTTAGGTACTCCCACATTGGTCTTCTCATCCGTCCCGGTGGGACAAAAGAAGGTAGCCGGTAGTGACAACCACCGGAATCAAATCCACAAAACCAACCCGCGCACCGGAGGTGCGCTAGAAACTCCCTCCCGCCGCCCCGTATCGCGTGAGGCAAAGCCTTTTACGCGACCGCGTTTTTTAAAACTCTTGCAATATCATCAAAATCCCCACATCGTCCTGCATCCATTCCCACGTGATATACGATCACGGGTGGATACGAATATAATCTGTTAGCTCCAAAAATGACGATCAAAGACTTTGCGGATACCTACGACGAATGGCGACTATTGAAGGACTGGTCGCTCGGGCCAGTAATTAGACCCGATCCACAAAAGGATCCGCAACGATTTTCTGAGTTAACTGAAATACTTATTTCACAATCAGATTTCGACCAAATACAAACCACGAATGATGGACATTTTTTTGCGGAATCAGCTTGGCATGCGAGCTTTTTTCTTGAGGTCTTCAATAGCGCGATTGTTTGCGGATCAGTTGGCAACATGCTCTTTCGAGGGCAGTCCGATTCGAACTGGCATATTGTTCCGAGCATTGATCGAGAAGATCTGACGACATTTTCTGGAGCAAGAAAACTCTTTGAGTCTCTGGCATTCCGTGAATTGAGCGCGAATCTACACACTGACCTTACTATGATAAGTCCGAGGTTGCCAGAGAATGGCATTAAGCTCTCCCTTCCAAGGGAAGCATACGTGCCAGTTGCGCAACACTACGGGCACATTACTGAGCTAGTCGATTTTACCGCCGATCCAACGGTTGCAGTGTTTTTTGCTGCAAACTCGAAGTTTGCATCGGAAGAGCAGATGGCTAGAGTATTTGCCAGCCGCCTAGGATCAAAGGAGCATTTATTCGATAAAATTCACTTGAAGCTCGTTCCGCCATTTTTTAGGCGTCCCTACCTCCAGAAGGGTGTGTTTGTTCAATCAATGAATCCAGGCGATATTCATGAAGAATACTCTCCTGATCTCACAATTGACTTTCCTGCAAACACCATAGAAAAGGAGTTTGTAGTGATCCGTGGAGAGATTGTTGATATTCTACCCAAAGACGATAACATTAAAAAGTTATCTGAGATTGCAGAGCGGTCATTCTGGGAATTCTTGCAGAAAAATGAATTTGATACGTTTGATCCGATTGAAGTGTTTAATTTCATTTCGGATTATGCAAAAAAGGTAGATGGAGAAATTACACCTCTTTATAAGCCGGAAGTTCACAAGGCGATGGGATACTTTGCCGAATTTATTAACGAACTGGAGGACTTGTTCTACTGGCTTTGCTATTTCACGAATCATAAGTCGAATGGAGGAATAGCGTTGAACGTGGACGTGTTCGACACTCTCATAGATCATAATCCAGAAATCATGTTGTTCTTTGCCAAGATGTATAAGATGTTTCTAAGCGATGATCTCCTACCGGTGCCTCAAGACGAAAATCGAAAGAAATGGCAAGAAGCTCTTTCCAGCCACATTTATGTGCGTCTTGAGAACAGTGGACACAACCCATCGCGAAGACTCACTGTTGATGATTTTGTCAAATAACGGAACTGCAGAACATGTCGGCGCTGGGCAGCCCGCTACCCGCCCGGAGTCGAACTCGGAGGGTAGCGACAAACCTCAACCAGAATCGGAGGGACGCTCCCGGTAGCGGGTGCCAGGCTTCATCGTTCTCGACAGAAACGCTGCGAATCGATGCCTAAAATCGGGTGCAACGGAAAGAGGGGGGCACAGATTCCTTGAAAAGCCCTCCATCGCATCGCGATGAAACAAGAGTAGCCGTGGGATTCATCCCACGGGAAACAGCCCCCAACAAGAAGCTCGTGTCGCGTAGTGACACAACAAAAGGCGAATCAACGTCATCTCGCACGTCCACAAGCCTACTCAGACAGTCCACG
>JAIYDP010000374.1 GCA_027487435.1 Verrucomicrobiaceae bacterium
AAAAAAAGGGAGGGAGGGGAAGAGAAGAAGGTGTTTGCGTGGGGGGGGGGGGGGGGGGGGGGGGGGGGGGGGGGGTGAGGAGCACAGCTTCTTTGTCGGAGATGGACTCAACCTGCGGAAAGGTCAGCACGTGCACATGTGAGAGGTCTGGGCAGGGGAGGGAGGTTTACTGCTAACGACTGCAAGATCTTTGCAAACATGATGTGCGAATAGTCAGATAAATATAGATGATAACAGCGAGATTCCACAACTGAGTGCAGTGCCATTGTCCAACCTTTACTTTAGCTTCATCGCTAAACGGCGATGCGCTCATCCCGTTGGCCTATGAGAGAGAGACGCTTCGGAAACCCTCTCTTACGACGCAGCTCTCGATGATGCAAGCGGCGTGTTTTTCAACGTCCGCTGCACACCTTCCCCGTGAGAAAGAGCAGTGGACGTCATACAAAGTCGACATCGACGAATCCTTGGCAACCATACAGCCCACACTGGACAAAACTTCAAGAGCAGAGCTCGCAAGGTTTGGAAAACTTTGGCACAACGAAGACTTCAGTGTTACCTCACCCCCCCCTCCCGTGAACCAAAAATGGGAGCACATCCTCCAACCATTGCGTCACCCCAGACACCCTCATCGTCTCTTTCATCAGGGCTAGGATCTGTTGCGAAAACAGAAGAGTCTTTTGCATTCTGTCGGAATCAGCCCCCCCATCTCAAAAAAAGAAAATACGGGAATTTACGTGCCATGGCGGCATTCAACGCAACCCCAAAGACGCGGCAACTGTGGCGGGGCATCGTCAGCAGCTCAGGGACGAGGTCAACCCTGGAAGCGATGAGACAGGGTGGGGTGGGGGGTCTTACGCGACGTGCGCGGATGGGACTTTGTCGATGATAAGGTCCACGAACTTGATGGGATAGCCCTGACAGAGTTGGCTAGTGACGAGGGGGGAGTGGGGCAACTTGAATGTGGAGGAGCTTGATGAGGGCGGGATAGTCTAAAAATAGCTGATGGATCCAGGAGCAAACAACTTCCGACGCGGCATCGAGGGCAAGGTCATCATCTCCTAAAGATAACAAAATGCCGCTAAAATCTGTCACAGCAAAAGAAAGGGGCGGACAGAAACTGTTGGATCGCCTCAAGGGGGTGGCCGAGGGTCACAATCGACTTTTTGGACGTTAAATTAACAGACTCAAATTCTTATACGAGATCTTCTTCATTGGCGTCGCCTTTATTGTCTTGCGATCGCTGCAGCAATTCGGCACTGCGGGGAGTGTCAGCTCTAAAGTTCACTCTGTTATCAGACTAATGAGTGTGCGACGATCGCATGATAAAGGAGCTAACAGGTATTAGTTAGAGAATACGCTGCACCAACGCCACGTCACAAGCGACGGTCAAAATTGCCAAGTTGTGGCCCACGTTCAGCGCAAAGGGAAACATCAGGCTAATTAATAAATAATTGAGAAACAGAGCACACACAGGGGGTTCTCGAGGAGGGATTCATATTTTAAAACGGCACCACCTCGCAGAAGCGAAGCGAAAGAAGTGGCTGCGGGATCAGCGCAGACCCCCCCCCACTCGGGCTGACAGACGGAGGGGGGGTAGGCGTCCATGAGCGCTCTCAGCGGCGCCGGTGAAGCGGCGGGGTCGTCATTTAAGAGTCTAAAAAGGCGGTTTGTCTCGGAAACAACCTGTTGTTTGTTAAAATAAATTATCGGGTCGGCGAAGCCCCACCGCATTCTCCGACAGGGGCCACGGCGCGAACGAGGGGGCGTCCTGATGGGCCAGCCAAAGTGACGGAATGAGGAGGTCCGCAGCGCGGGGGGGGGGGGGGGGTGAGGAGGGGGAGAGGGGGTTGAAGTAAAAGATTTGACGTGAATTTGTTTGCTCACGCCATGGAAATTGCCTCCAAAAGCGCCTGCAGGGGTTACGGTGCATGACCCAACGAATATACCCGTTGGAAATTTGGGTAGTGCTTCGAGTGGGCGGAAACGAATCGAAGCGTAGACTTGGCTTCGTTTTGAAACAAATCAACCAAAATCTGGTCTCTATCAGGGGTCAGGAACCCAAAAAAAGGTGGCGACGAAGGGGCAGCTCTCAGGCGCTGCCGCCTCAAGGAGGCGACTCGCGACGCCGCGTAGGTGACGCAAAGGACCCGTTGCTGAGAATTTAGAGCAGAGAGGCTTTCGGCGGACGGCGCTAGAGTTTGAGGCGGTGGTGGCGAACGAGTCTAGGCTGCGGGAGGGGTGAGGTAACACGGGATGGCTGGAGACGGGAGGGGCCGAAAAGGGGAGGGCGACTTTGGAGAGGTTGGGACAGTTGCTCTGGCAAACGCCTGAATGCTGCGACGGGGGGGGGTCAGAGCGGACAAATCGAAGATGCACATGGCGGCGGTAGCGGAGGGGAGAGGGGCTGCGGCGAATTGGATCAAATCTTGGATCCATTTCTCAACCTGGCGCATAGTGAGGGCGCAAAGGTTGAGGGCAACGTGGTCCTTTGGAGCTGCGTCGCTCTTGAGAATGTGCTGGAACGCCTCGAAGTGGAAGCTTTGGTCAGCAAGTGAGGCAGCTAGGGAGTCAAACGAAAGGTGCATTGGATTGCATGGGGTCAGCGCGATCCATGGCATCGCGTCCTCCAGTTTTAGGTCACCCATCACCTGCGCAGTCAGGATCATGGACTTGGTACGAAAAAACCGCTTCCATGAGAATAGAGAGCCTGCTGAGAGACTTATCTGGGACTCAGAAAAATCGCGCGCAGAGTTGCACCGTGAAAGGACGCGAACGGGATGTACTTCCGCAGCTGTCGAGTCAATGCAAGCACTTTGAAGCGAACAGAGGAGAGAAGCAGCTCCGAATTAGAAAGAAGTACAGCAAGCACGCATTGGTGAAACGTTTCCGACGACTGCAGAGAGGACAAACAGGAAATGACCTCAGCAAGTGGTAGGTCCTGTTTGAATGAGGGAGTGTCACAGAATTGTCATCGAGCGTCCATGGCCAAATGGATAAGGCGCCTGCCTACGGAGCAGGAGATTGTAGGTTCGATCCCTACTGGACGCGAATATCTTTTTTTTTTTTTGGACACTTACTGTGGGCGCGTTGAGAGCTGCAGCTTCGACGAGGTAGGCGACGACGGAGGATTGCAACACAACGTTCGACATAGCTAAGATCTGTGAAGTGAGAGGTGGCAAATCCCGCACAACTGCTTTGCAAGTAGAAATTTCAACCTGCGTCAGCGGCCAGACGTAGTTTACGAGACCATACGAAAGGACTCTGAAACATTGAGTGTGTCATATTGTATCGTCAACTGAATAAGACTGCTGGCACTCTCTAACTCGACGCCAGCCTGAAGGAACATTCGGACTTTGGTTTCCAGGTCTCTGTCGGACGAAAGCGCCGTCCAAAGCCACGTGGACGTTGGAGTAAGCAAGACGAAGAGCGCTCGCAGCTTGTGGGTCAATTTGAAAAGTCATGAACTGACGTCGCACGCCAATTCGATCGAAAGGCTCGGGAGGATCTTCCGATGCCACTGGCGAGTGAGTGCGGATGGACGGCTATTTACAAGCTCTGAAAAGATGTAGCGTTTGACAGACGGGCAGCTCAATGCAAACGTCCTCAGGAAGTCCTGAAAAGAATGAGCGCAAGACAGCGCACGGGCTGACTCCAAGACGGTCATGCGCGCGATGCAGCAAGGCTTGGAAAACGATGGGGACAACCTGCGCGTGAGGCGCTGCAGCATGATCCCAACTTTTTCATGAATGCAGGGCCAATTTGTACAAAAGAGCCCAAGCAACTCTGCGCCGTTGTCGATGGCAGTGACAACCGAAATGAAGTCCTGCACCCATGAGCGCGGTCTCAGTTCTCGTCACCAAAACAACCGCGTCGCCTGCCTGCAGATACGCCTTCAATATCGTTGCAGCAACAAACTCTCGGTAGAACGAGGACGACAGGATCTCCGACTCGATCTGAGCGGTTACAGAGCCATGGCGCGCAGAACAGTTCCTGCGAACGACGACGCCACGACCCTTCTCATTTCCAAGTAGACCATTCTGCGAGGGTTATCGCAGCGTGCAAAAGAGGCAAACTGAATTCTAACTTCGGGACCAGCATGCTCAAACGCCTCGGGGTGAACTTCTAAGTCTGCGCACTTCCCAAGTGCTTCCCACTCGACTTCTGCGTCCAATATTTCGCAGCAGCCCCATGCCTGCACCGATCAGAAACAGAGCAACATAGTGGTACTATGCTCGCAGACAGTGCGTCATCGGCAGCGATCTTAACGACCTCGCCCTGACGAATTTTCTGTGCGAGACGCGAGATGTTCATTGTGAAGGGAACCTGCTATTTGAGCCACCTTATGTTTCGGGAGGGAGATCGCGTACTGGTGTTCCAGGACCGGCTCTTGTACGAAGCGAAGGTAGCAATCGCCTGTGGATCCTCATGTTTCTAGATAATTCAGAAGAATGATGACCAGTACTTCGTTCATTACGTCGGGTGGAAGTCCAAGTGATGGGCCACTTCTTTCTCTGCTGATAAGTAGATATGACGAGTGGTTATCCCACGACAGACTGGTAGAGATTAATGAAACGACTTTGGCAGAGAAGAAGCAACTCGAAGACACCGTCAAAGCGAGACGGAAAAAGCATGATTGTATGCTGCATTTTTCCCGTCGTATTTTTCAAATATTTCAACCCGCCTTGGTTGATCTGACTACTTAGCTCGCAAGAGACAAAGGCCAGAGGGTCGGGTCACTCAAGATGTCACCGTGTATCTCCCGCCAATTCTCCAGCTCGTGATTCAACAAGACGCAGAGAAGATAAGGGCGAACCACGTGATGAATCTGCCGAGGCACCCTTCCATCTCGGTTGTGATGAGGCGATTCCTCGAGAATGTGGCCGATGACGGGAGGTGAGCGCGATTGAGACGAAACGAGGTCCTAACGAAGCAAGACAGGTGGAGTTAAAGGCGCGCGTTGACGGGTTTGTTAACTTGTTTGAAGCCACTCTTGCGACGTCTCTTCTCTACAGGAACGAGCGGACGCAATTCATGGGTGCGGCTGCACTGCCGTCGGCCTAACTGCGAAGCGGTCCATTCAAAACTCGACGGCAAGCGGCTCGTCGACGTCTACGGCGCCGAGCACATGCTGCGGCTCATCAGTCCCGCGTTGCTGCTGTGCCCTCATGTCGCAGTCACAATGTTCGAGCTGGCGGAGGAGGCTGCGTTGTCGTCGGACGCGATTACTGCCCTTGACTCGTTCACCAACCAGCTGGTGGAGTTTCTCGAGGACCGCCCCTCTGACTTCTTCAACGCGTCGTACAGCCAGAGCGGATACAAGCAAACGGCCGAGTTCCAGATTTAAACGCACCCGATATTGTAAGACCTACCATGTACATATCCCGTAAGCCCATCACCAGAATCGTCGTTGCGCTTCCTCCACTCCCAAGCCCTCACACTCCCCCCACTACCCGAATGATGCTGCAGCCTCTTCGCTGGGCCAGCTTCGAAAGTTCTGCGCTGTGCATTCTGTTCCAGACCTTGAAGGCTGCTGTGATTCGGTTTTGCAGCGGTGTGAGAACCGAAGGGTCGCAAGGGGACTAGGGCAAGGGGCGTCAACAAAGGGGATTGATCGTCAGGAGAGCGCGTTTGGAAACGTTCGAACGGGGCAACTAAGCCCATCTCGTTAGCCGATTTGCTCGCCAGATGCGGTTGGAGCCCTCGGGACTTTGATCGGACAAGGCTCTCACGTTAGGTTCGGTGCATCCTCGCCGGACCTCGCCGGACCTCGCCGGACCTCGCCGGACCTCGCCGGACCTCGCCGGACCTCGCCGGACCTCGCCGGACCTCGCTGAAGAGGGTATCGAAATGAGATTTTTGATTAAAGAAATTGCTGTCGCAAGACACAAACAGAGATACTTGAAAATTAGAGCTTTGGTCTTTAATTTATTTCGAGATGGCTTGCGGGGATTTGTTTTGGGCCAAGTCCCCTGGAGGAAAGGTCTGGTCGTGGTGTTGGCCTCTTACAGAAGAAGATCCGAGACTTTTTATTCATTGGAGTGTTCGTCGTTGGTATCGCGCTGATGTCGACGGGGGCTTCCTTCGTCGGCAGCTCCCGAAAAGATGTGCGAAAGCAAAACATTGTTCCATTTGCTGCGGCTGTGCAGGTGTGATGCGCCATCCACATGCTCATGGCAAAGAAATGGCAATCGGAATACTTACCTCGGTTCAATTCCACTGCCATTGTCGCGACGATCACAGGCGATGCAGGCAACTTCACGTCCCTCGTTGTCCCAGCAAAGGACTCATCGAACGACCTCTATGCGGACCTTCCGGACTTTGAAACAGCAGATCTCCCTTCTTACACGCCGTTGAGATACACGTTTGTTATTCCTTCAACAGCGTTCTTGGACCGTACATTCACCCCCCCCCTTCCCCTCACATGGCAGCATATTACCCTGTGTCTGTGTCCCTCTCCTTGGTGTACCGAGGAGCTCAAAGCATTCTAAGTTTCAACGCCACCGTCCTCAAAGTCGTCTCCATCGTCGCCAACATGAAAAGTGGTCCCAGCACATGGCCCTCACGCAACAGTTTGCAACGTGCAGATTGATGGCACATACAACCCTCAGAATGGAACCTGCACGTACACGGAGGTGCTTGTTCGGGTCTTGCGTTGACGCCGCAGGAGCTGACCGACTTGTGCACGCAAGTTCGCCTCGACGGCCCGTTGTACTCTTTCAGCAACCAGACGTTTAATTCCTCGCCGCTTGCTCCTCACACGCTCAGCGTTGACCCGACGTCATACGGGTGCGACCCTCGATCGTCGTGGGCGCGGTTTGTGTATCAGCGCCACCGCGGCGTGCTGTCCAACGTCTCCGTCACAATCCGCCACGCAAACGACCCCTTCCTCGTCGCGTACCGCATCTACGGCTACCCGATCTCGTTCGGCCCTACCCAGGTGCGCCCATGGTGCCCTTGTCAAGCTCACCCCTCCTACCAGTTGGACAACTTCGTCACCGGAGTTGCACTCCTTGCAGTGGGTGCCGTCCTTCTCCTCCCCCCAGCCGCCCGCTTTGGCATACGGGTCGTCAAACGGCGGCGGCGGCGAGAGCGCGAGACGTACTACAACGTCGAGGAGGGGTCGACAAGGTCGGCCGCCGAATTGAAGTGAGGCGGCTAATGGCCGGGCAGACGCTTTGGCTTGTCGCGACGAGGCGGTGGCGGGTCCGTTGTTGTTCACGAGGAGGATATTTGAGTGATCTGCCCGGGGGATGTAATGTATGTCGATATCATATTTAATTCTAATAAATACAACGGGAGGAAGAGGTCAAATCAAATCGATAACTTTTGCTAAGGCCTCCTCGAATGAATCCCCTCTTTGCAAGTGGGGTCTCGCTGCCTCTGAAAGCCTGATAGCCTGCATTATCAACGGGGGGGGGGGGGGGAACAACATGTTCCCT
>JAIYDP010000245.1 GCA_027487435.1 Verrucomicrobiaceae bacterium
ACAAGAGCGGTCATGCCGCGAACA
The DNA here is from genome assembly GCA_027487435.1 of Verrucomicrobiaceae bacterium. Classification (GTDB taxonomy): domain Bacteria; phylum Verrucomicrobiota; class Verrucomicrobiia; order Verrucomicrobiales; family Akkermansiaceae; genus UBA956. Next base: position 25 of record JAIYDP010000245.1, read on the forward strand.
CGATCGTTGTCTTCGCTTCCGACAACGGCCTTGCGCTCGGCAGTCACGGCCTGACCGGAAAACAGAGCGTCTATGAGCACTCCGTCAGGGTGTCGCTGATCGTCCGCGGTCCCGGTATCCCGAAAGGAGAGATCCGCGATCAACTCTGCTACCTCTACGAAATCTACCCAACCCTCTGCGACCGCGCCGGCCTGGAGGTGCCAGAGACCGTTCAGTTCCGCAGCCTGGCCCCGGTGATCGCCGATCCGAACGCCGTGCACCGCGAACACCTGTACTTCGGCTTCATGCAGTGGCAGCGGGCGGTTCGCGATAGACGGCACAAACTGATCGAGTTCTGCGTGGACGGCACCCGGCACACCCGGCTTTTCGATCTCGGGGATGACTCGTTCGAAACCCGCGACCTTTCAAAGGACGAGGCGATGAAGCCCGTTCTTTCCCGCCTGCGGGCGCTGCTGGAAAGCGAGAGCGAGCGCCTCAACGACCGCAAGCCGGAGGCACCCCACATCCGGAAAATGTCGGAGAGCTTCTGGACCACCTACCACACCGATTCGACGTAGAAAGCACCGCCGGCCTCCTGCTTCACGGCCGACACCCGAGGGTTACTCCGGCTCGAGGGCGGGCATGTTCTCGAGCATGGCCTTCATCATGGCCTGGCCGATTTCGTTTTGGATATCTTCGGCAGTCTTGCCCTCCTTGCCGATCAGAGGGATGACCTTTTTCTGGGCATCCGCCATGGACTGGAACATCTTGACGGCCTCTTCCACAGCGTTGTTCAAATCCGCAGGTGTGTTACCGAGCTTGACCATTTCGGCGAGCATGGATTTGGGCACGATTTTCCAGCTACCGTCTTTTTTCACGAGATCGAGGGGCTTCTCATCGCCCTCCATGGTTGCCACGGCCTTGTCGCCGTCGATCTTGATCTGGACATTCTCCACCAAGTTCCCGTCCAGCATTTTCTGGAGGCCCTCCTGGTGGTCCTCGACGGCCTCCTTGCCGTAGGCGTCAACCATGGCCTTCTGGAACTTCGCGGTCGTGCCCACGAAGTCGCCCATGGCCTTGAGAACCTTGGCCTGTTCCTTGGTGGCATCGAAGCAGGAGGCGAAGCTGTCAGTGTCGCCTTTTGCCATTGCCTTGGCCATTTTCTCCAAGGCCGCTTTGGGTGTCTCGTTCTTCGCTTCATCGGCTCGGGCCGACAGGCTTGTCATCGTTAGCAGAGCCACCATCATGGTGGCGTTTTTCATTACTGTTTTCATTATTTGTTTCATAGTTGTGTTGGTTGGTTGGTTTTCTTTACGTGGTATTGCAGGGAATTTGTATTGGAAAGGTTGGCGTTTACGGGGGACGACCAGCGAAACGATGCCGTTTTCGTCATGCGGAAAAGTAGAGCCAAAAACCAACGGCACCGCCGACAATTGCGCCTGCAACAGCACCGATGGCCAGACCTGTAACTCCAAACTTCCAGAGCCCGAAGCCCCCGAGGGCGACGGCACCCACAAGCGCACCGCCAAGTGTCCACTTGATTGTTGTTCCGGTTTCGCGGAGCAGGTCATTTCCGACATCCCGGCCCAGCTCTTTGATGAAGCGATGTTTTGCGGGCTGTTGTTGATCTCCTGCGGGTGTTTCAGTGTTCGAATGATCTTCTGTTTTCATGAGGATTTGTGCTTTGAAGGTTATTTGCGAGTGGACCGAAAGCTATTGGGAAAGCCCTTATTGGTTGAGCCATGCCGCGGCGGCGGCCGGATCCTCGCTTCTGCATATTCCCACTGCTTTCCGCAATGCATCCGCTTTCATCGGCTCGTTCTGGATCACTTGAGGTGTTTTGCTGCCTTGCGCATTTGCCGGAGGAAGTCGGGGCGGTTAAAACTATCTTTCTGCCAATCGGGTATGGATGGAGCCTGGTTGTGGCCCGGCAACGGGGCGATACGGATGTCTTTCAGTCCACCCTCCGTCAGTTCGGCGGTGACGGTGCCGGTAGGCTGGCGGCTGGTGGGGTTGTAGCTGAGGGTCTCGGCCATCACTTTGCCGTTCTCTTTGAATAGCGTTACCGGGGTGCTGTGATACTGGTTCACGACAAGGATGAGATCGCCCGCTTTCACCGTGAGGTTGTCGATCACTTCGGTATTCCCCGGCTTCGCGCGGGGAAATGTCATGTTTCCAAGGTGAATGCCGTTTTTGTCGGATAAAATCTGATGCCCGACTGGGTCGTGGAGGATCAGTTTGATCGTGGCCACATCCAAGCCCGGCATCCGTTCGCCGCTGCGATAGACATGGCTCTTGTCTTTCGCAACGAAGGAATCACCGAGCACCTCGAAGGTGGACAAATCGGCGTCTGGGATCGGATCCATGCAACAGTAGATGTGGTTCTTGTCCCGGTAATATGCGGCGTTGATGTGGGTGAAGGTGGCGGGGTCGGCTCCATTGATGGTGCGATCCTGGTAGTGTACGGAGTCCTTATCCTTGAATACTCGTCCGCCATCGACCAGCACGAGGGAGGCTGGATCCGCTTCCGGCTGGATCCGGTCGTATAACCAGACATGGTTCTTGTCGCGGGCGAGGTTGAGAGCGAGCGGTTCGAAAGTGGCGGGGTCCGCCTCCGGTAGCACGATTACGAGGAAGGCTCCGGGGCTGATGGTCTTGAAATAGACGCGTTTTTTATCGCGGGTGTATTGCACGGACAGCGCCTCAAAGCTGTCAACGTCCAGACCCTCGGCGGACGTGAACGGGCCGAATTTGGATCGCACGATGATCCTGAGAAGCTCCGGCGCAGGCATGTCGATGCGGGTTGCATTCGCTCCCGCGCCGGTGGTGCCACCGCCGAGGAAATGGATGGTGCCGTCCCTGCGGACGTAGCCATGTCCGAGATCCACATCGCCCGGGAGTTGCGGGCTTGGTGCGTGGTTGCCAATGTATGCATTCCGTTCACAAGCGGTCAGGGATACTGCAAGCAGCAGGGCGGAAGCGTGGGTGAGGATCGTTTGCCATTTCATGGTTGTGTTGGTTGTGTTGGTTGTGTTGGTTGTGTTGGTTGTGTGGTGCTTCAGAGAACTTTTATAGAACGGTTTCGCGAAGAAGGTCTTTTCCGACATCCCGGCCAAGCTCCTTGATGAAGCCCCCGGTTCCCGGCTTCTCGTGACTCTCTCCGGGCGTTTCAGCTTTCGAATGATCTTCTGTTTGCATGATTGTTGGTGCTTTGAAGGTGATTTGCGGATGATCGAGAAGCTATTGGGAAAGCCCTTGTTGGTTGAGCCAAGCTTCTGCGGTCTTTCTGGACGGCGAGACTATGGTCATACCCGCTCGGATCGGTCGGTTCATCAGCTGCGGACACGAAATGAGAGTTCGTAAGTGATGCCGCGACGATGGTTCCGGCGATTATCTTTTTTATGACGTTCATGTGCGTGATTTGAATAATTCAGCCGACCCCAATCCAGCGGCGGCGCATCGCCCATTCGAGGGTGATGAGGGCGATGAGAACACCGATGACCCACCAACGATCCCAGATGGAGCGCTGGCTGTACTCGACGATGCGGCTGCCGAGGGGATCGACCTTGATGGACCATTTCGCCGGGTCCTCGCCAAGCAGGCGACCGCCTCCGAGTTTGGCGAGTTCCTCCATGAGCGAGCGGTTTGCGGCGGTGGATTCCTGTTCCCTTTTGTCGGGGACGACGTTGACGAGCGCACGGGCGAAAAGCGGGTCCAGCCCGGGCTGCTCCATGCGGGCGGTGAAGATCCATCTTCCTTCGTCCGTCGCCGGCGATTCGGCGATCCATGTGCGGGTGAGTTCGTCGCGGATCAGCGGGACGGTCGAAGGTTCGCCGCCGGGCAATGACTTGCTCAGGGTCACGGCAGCATTCGGGTCGCTCTGGGGAAATGGAATCCGGACGCGGATGGTCTCGCCGGGCACCGCCACGTTGGCGCTCACTTCCAGCCGCAGGTCGCCGCTCTTGCGACGGATTCTTTCCGCAGCGAGCCAGCGGATCGATTGGTTCCAGAAACGTCGGTAGTAGAGGGTGCGATCCTGCGCGGTGCCGAATCTCCTCTCGAAATCCTGGCCCCAGCCCGGGGTGGTGTCGGAAGTGAAAGCCATGGTGCGGCCCCGACCGATCTGCTGCACCGCGAAGACAATCAGCGGGCCGTATTGATTGGATTGTGTGGGGTTGACCGCCAGCACTTTCGCACCCGGCTTGGCGCGGTTCACCGTGTTGAGTCCGTAGAATCCGGGGAAATCCGATTTCCAAATCTTTGCGGTGTCAGCCTTCGAGGTTCCCATCGTCATGATGGGATGATCGAGGGCATCCTCCGGCACCTTCAAGCCGAAGAAGCCGCTGTCATAGCCCTCGTTTCCGTAAACATCCACGGGCATGAGCTTGTCGATGACCGTCTCATCGTAGTTGCCGGCTCCGAACGCGGTGTAGCCGCCGATCATCACGAAGCCGCCGCCGTGCTCCTCCACGAGAGAAACCGTTAGGTCAAGCTGCTCGGGGGTGAAAGCTTCCTTGTAGATGTCGCTGTTGATGATCACATCGTACTGCAGCATCTCTTCGAGAGTCTTCGGGTAACCCTTGGATGGATGCGCGATGTTGAAAACCTTGCGCCCGTTCGCATCGACCGTGAAGGGCACCTTGCGTGATTGATCGAAGGATTCGGATTGCGGGAAAAACAAACTCGTCACCTCGATGTCAGGATCGGTTTCCAGCGCATTCTCCAAGGTGTGTCCTCCGCCGGGTGTGCCTTCCATATTGATCACACGGATCTTCCTGTCCTGCACATCCACCCCGACGAGGCCGTTGTTGTTGTCGGCGAGGCGCTCGCCCTCCAATGGCTCCAGCTCGACTTCGTAGATCTGGAATCCCTTGAAAGGAGTGGGGAAAATGATCTCAAAGGGCTTGGTCTCGCCCTCGGCGGAAAGGAAGGACTCGTGCACCATCCGCTCCTCGCATTTCACGCGGAGCAGGGCTTTTTTCCCATCGAATCCCGAGCTGTGCAGGATTCCGTTGAGGCGGACTTCCGCGGTGTAAAGCGATGCCTGTGCCGCGCTGAGATCTGTCAGTCGGAGATCGGGCGCTTCCTCCGGTGTTCCGATCAGGCGGGTGTAGAGCGGGATGTTGGCTTCCTTGAAAAAACGAGCCGCACGCCGAGCCCCTTCCGCATCCCGGGTCTGGCCATCGCTCACAAGGATCGCGGCGCCGAGCGAGCGGGTGCGTTCATCGCCGAGAGCGGTTTCCAAGGCCTTGCCGATGTCGGAGCCGGTTCCAGTCGCTGTGAGAGATTCCGGATCCGCGATCTGTCCGGCGCCTTCCGCGAAGCGATACCAACGCAGGCGAACTTCCTCATCGGCGATTTCGCGGATGGCACCGATGTTTTGCTTGAGCTGTTCAGTACGGGGAGGGGAGACCGCGTCATCGCGCAAAGCCATGCTTGCGGAATCATCGAGCAGGATCGCCACGTCCTGTGGTTCGCGGAATTCGCGGCGCTCGACACGGTGGGGATTGAGAAGGATCAGGAGAAGGAGAGCGAGCAACGCACTGCGCAGAATCAGCCAGCCGATGCGCCTGCCTGTCCCCGGTCCGGACGGAGCGGTGAGAGTTTTCCACACCACCGCCGCAAACAGGATGCCGACGGCAGCGGCGATCCAGGAAAAGGAAGTAAAGGGTGTCCATTCCATAAGGTTCATTCGTAGGAAATCGATCGGAGGTAATCGCTGATCAATCGATCGTATCCGACGGAGCGCTCGCCGCCCTCGTCGCTGCGTGTCTTCAGAAGCGCGTTGAGTTCCTCGAGGGCTCCTTTGAGAGCGTCGGAAGTTTTCTCGCCCAGCCCGGATTCCAGATCGCTTTCACCGCCTTCGAGGGCTTCGGCGAGCGCGTCCTGGAGATCGGCTGCGTCGGCGAGATCCTCGGATGCGGCTTTCGGATCGCCGGTGCTGTCGGCGGAGGCTTTCATGCCCTTGGCGATGTTGGCTGCGTCACGGGTTGCCCGCGCGAGCTGCTGCTGGATGGCAGCAAGTTCGTCCGCCATTTCCGAAGGTGCGCCGGTAGGAGCGCCGGACGGATTGGCCGATGGCGAGCCAGGCTTATCGGAAGGCTTATCGGAAGGCTTATCAGATGGATTGTCGCTTGGTGATCCGGGTTGATCAGAGGGCTTGTCTGAAGGCTGATCCGATGGTTTGCCAGCCGCTTCTTTTTCCGCCGCTTCCTTGGCTTTTTGGTTGAGAGCTTCCTGTTCGGCCAATTGTTCTTTCACCTTCTCAATCAGTTCGCGCAGTGCTTCCTCGTCTTTCTCTGTGGCTTCCTCACTGTCTTCCGGTTCGGCTGGTTTTGGTTTTTCGGGACGGAGGGTGAACGTCATCCTATCGGATTCGGCTTCGGCTTCGGCTTCGGCTTCGGCTTCGGCTTCGGCTTCGGCTTCGGCTTCGGCTTCGGCTTCGGCTTCGGCGGGTGGCGGGGGCATGGGCATGACCTCGGCATCGCCGAGAGCTTGTGCGGCTTCGATCAATGCGCCCAAGGCAGCTTCTTCACGTGGAACGGCGCCGAGGGGATTGGCGGAGCCGAGCAACTTGGTGGCGGCCTCCATGGCGTCCTGTGCCCGTCCCAGAATTTCCACCAGCCCGGTGGCTCCCTCGCCCGCCATGGCGCCTGCCATCATGCCGACGTATTCCGCGTTCTGGCGCTGGTCGTTCACAAGAGCCTGCCGGTCGCTTTCGGGTGAGTCCTTAACAAGCGCCATGGTGCTGCGTAGGATTTCCTTCTGCAGTTCCAGCGGGTTGATCGGCTCCGGGCCGCTTCCGCCGCCACCTTCTCCTCCACCATCATCGCCCTCGCCTTCATCTTCGGGCAAGGGGACTTGGATGAAAACGACATCCGAGCGCGCCATGCCCGGGCCGTCCAAGGTGTTTCCGTCCTCGGTCTCGGCGTGGACGGCGACGATATCGAGTGGCTTGAGATCCATGGGTGCCAGCGCCAGCAACTCCGCTCCCGTCCATGTGCGGGCGGTGTCGGCAGGGAGGTCGATTTTGACCGTCGTGTATGGGCTTCCGGGTTTGCGGAAAATCAGGCGGACTTTCGCAAGGCGGATGTCATCCACCGCGCCGAGCTCGAATCGCACTTCCTCTTTCCCGGTCTTGACCACTTCTGCGCTGTTCTCGCTCAGAATGCGGATCGTAGGTGGCTTGTCCGAGACTACGTTGATTCGCCATGGTTCGTCGTTGCGGATGAGGTCGCCGCGCGCGCCCACGATGGCGATGCGATAGACGATGCTTTCCGGCTTGGGGAGTTCCCAATCCATCTCCCACACCAGGGGATCGTTCGGATCTTGGCGAAAAAGGGGCAGGACTGGCGCACCGGAATCTTTTTCCTGGCCGGAGACACGCTGTCCGAATGCATCTCTCTCCATGGTCAGGACTTCGTCCTTGGAGACCATCTCGTCCTCGCGGGCGAAGGCGGAGCGTTCCAGTTTCACGGAAACGGCGGGGGCATCGAGATGCAGGCGGTATTGCAGGCGGCTTGCACGAATCACGGTCAACGATGGATCGATTTCCGTCCGCGTTTCCAACCGAGTGTAGGCGGGCGGTGTGACGACAATCTCGAATTTTCCAATCTCCGGCAGCTCGTAGGTCTGGACGAGGACTGAGCTTGAAACACCGTCGTTGGCGCGTGCCACGAACTCCGCAGAACCATCGATACCCGCGACAGGGAGCTTCACAAAGCCGCGTTCGTCCGGCTTACCCTCAGCGACAGCGACCTCCGAACCGACGCGGAACAGGCTGATTTTTTCCGGCCGTATCCCGCTGATCTGGGCGTTGAGAGTGAAGGATTTTCCCTCGGCGATGGGCTGCTTCGGTGCTTCCAGTGAAAGCGAGGTGTAGGTCGCCGAATACCATGGAACCATCATCCGCAGCAGGCCGTTCCCGCCTTGGAGGGAAAGCAACACGACGACGGAAGCGAGCGCCGCGGCGAGGATGCCGCAGGGAATTTTCAGGCTTCCGGTGAAACGTGGCGGAGCGGCCTTCAAGGCATCCGCCGCCCGTTGGTCGAGGCGTTTGAGGAGCGCATCGCCGAAAGGTTCCTTGCCGGCGAGGCGACGCACGGCGGGATCGATGGATGTGGCGATTACCGGTGCGGTCTCGCCGGCATCCGCTTCGATCTTGTGGGCGAGCGTGGTGGCATCCGGAGCTGCCGCGCCTTTCGCTACCCATGCAGCGAGCGCGGCGATAGCCAGCCCCAGCGCCCAGCCCGACCAGCGGGCGAGTCCGGAGAACATCATGCTGCGGTCGAGGATGGCCGCCAACACCATCACGATAACGAAAGCCGCGCAGCCCGCCAGCCATGCCTTCTTCCTGCCATGGATTCCGTGCTTTGTCTGGATGTCGTGGATTGCCTTTTCGATCTCGTTCATGCTTTCAGTCCTTTCGAGTTTGTGGTGCGAAGTGCGAGCAGAGGCTCAGCCATCCACACGATCAACAGGGCGCCGATGACCCATTTCCAAAAACCGGATTCGGATGCTAGGCTGATGTTTGGCGGGTCGCCATCGGCACCAGTGGTGCGACGGCGGGCTTCGAGCTTGCGCTGGAGAATGGTGGGAAGTTGGAACTCGCGGGCACTTTCTCCGGGAGGGAAATTCACCGCAAGCGGCCTGACGAAGCGGCCGTCGGTCGATTCGATTTCGAACAGCCCGGGCTTGTCGAAAACGAGTCCACGCACCCAACCCTTGTCATCCGCTGAAACCTCGCGGCCACCCGTTTTCAATTTCGCTCCCGCCCATTCCGTGCCGACGCGCACGTCGAAAGGCAGGCCGACGATTCCCGCCCCCGGGCTGTCGCGGAGTGCCTGCGGTGCGGAGGCCACAGCGGCGGACATGAGCATGTGAACCGTGGGGACGAAAAGAATGCCGTTGGTGGGAAGATCGCTCCATGCCCGGTCGGCGCTGGTGTTCACGAAAAGCGTGCGGCCATCTCCGACCATGCGTTGCACAAGCAGCGGCACGTCATCTGCGTATGCTGCCGTGACTTTCGCCCCTTCCGCCAGTGTGAGGGCGGAGCGCTTTTTCATCGGGGCGCGGCGGAGATTGTAGCGCAGGGTTTCGTCGAGTCCGCCCCAGATCGGATGGGTCTCGCTGATGAATGGCAGCACCAGGCTGCGGTCGAGATCGAGCGGTGCGCCGGGCATGGCCGGCAGGAGATTGCTCCAGGCGGAGGCATAGCTTGTGGGTTCGATTTCCGCTCCCGTGAAAAACACCGCGCCGCCGCCTTTTTTGACAAAAGCCTCCACGGTTGCGGGAAGAGCGGACGGCCATTTTTCCATGGGCGGGATCACCACCACCGCATCTCTCCCAGCCGCTCCGGAAAGGGCTGCGGCGGCCTCGGCAACGGGAACGACGCGCGGTGCGAAACGCGAGTCCTCGGCCGCTTCCCCGACCGAAGGACGAAGCGCTTGCTGGAGGAAAAACGTAGTCTGGAGGAAAGTCTTCCGATCCGGATTCGGCTCGATAAGATAGACATCGATCGTGGGGGCGACGTAGAAGGTATCGAACAGCGTGTTGTCCTCAGCCAGTCCGTCGTCCGCGTCCTTGAAGGCAACCTCGCGCTGCACCCAGCCGTTTTCGGCGGATTGGTAGGGTAGCTCCAGCACCTCGCCGGGCACGGGGAAATCCCTTTTGGAAGACTCGCCCCCCTTTCCGTTTTGATCGCGGACAATGATCGCCGCGCCTTCGCCGCGCCGCACCACTGCCCCGCGCCGGAGCTGGCCGTTACCCCTCACCTGAAGGGAGAGGCTGCGGTTCGCGGCGTCCGGATTTCCCGTTTGCACGACCGTCACGCGCAGCTCGCCCGGCAGCGTGAGGGTATCGGTTTTCTCCCATCCGGATTCCTGCATATCGCCGACGATTTCCAGGGATTCCGGCATGTCGCTGCGGAAACTCGCCAAGGCCTCCGCGGCTGCCGTTACCGCATCGATCGGTTGCCCGTCGGCAAGGCTTGGGGAAAGTCTCCTCACGATGTTTCTAACAGCGGGCGGGCTCGCCCACTCGGTTCCGGTTTCCGCAGGCGGGAAGCAGAACAGGCGGACGCGGCTATCCGGATGCATGCTTGAAAGGCGTTTCTCCACGTGGCGTTTCGCATCCTCCCATGCGCTGGTGTTTTCCGCCGACTTCATTGCCATGCTTCCGGAACGGTCGAGCACCAGCACCAGTGCTTCCCGCCCCGTGCCGGAATCCTGCGCCCCGCCGGGAAGACCCGGTCTCGCGAATGCCAGGCCGAGCAGCAACACGCCGAGGGCGCGGAGCAGGAACAACGGCCAGTATTGAATGCGCTTCCGGCTGCGCGCGACCTGCGGGGTCTGCGGCACGAGGCGGAGCGAACTCACGGTCATGCGCTTGCCCGAGACACGTTGGTAAAGATGCATCCACACGGCGATGCCCACCGCCGCCAGCCCGGCGGCGGCGAACCATGGATTGAGCATGACGAAGGAAAGGATCATGGATTTCTCAGGGCGACGAAGCGGCGCAGTGCTTCGTCGAGGGGTTGGTCGGTTGGCAGGAAGCAGTATTCCGTTTCGGTGTCGTGGCAGACCTGTTCCACTTCGGCGCGGATGCGGGTGAGGTTCTCCGCGTAAAGCCGCGCGTAGGCCGCGCCGTCCACCATGCGCTCGGCTCCGGTCTCATGGTCGGTCAGCACCATTTCGCCGGCGATTTTCGGCTCCAGCTCCTCTCTTGAAAACAGGTGGAAAAGGATGACCTTGCTGCCGCGCATTGAGAGCTGGCTCAGGACATCTTTCAGTTCCAGCGGCTCGACCAAGGCATCGGTGATGAAGGCGGAAAGCGAACGCCGGCGACACTCGCCCACGATTTCCGAAAGCTCCCCGAGGTGATCGAAATTGCCGTCCGCCGTCTGTTTTTCAAGATGGTGGATCATGTGCTCCAGATGATCGCCGCGGGTGCTCGGCGGCCACCAATCCTCGGTGGGGATGGATTCGCTTTTTCCGAAAATCACAAGCCCCGGCGCGTCCTGCTGGCGGCGCAGCATCACCGCAAGCACCGCGCAAAGCAGCCGCCCGTAGGTGAACTTGTGCTCCGCGCCTTCGCCGAAATCCATGCTGCGGCTGGCGTCTAGAAACAGGTAGCCGGGCAGGTTCGTCTCCTGCTCGAACTCGCGCACATACAGATCATCCGTGCGGCCATAGACTTTCCAGTCAATGCGCTGGAGCGAGTCTCCGGGGAGGAACGCGCGGTACGATGCGAACTCCTGGCTGCTGCCGGAATACGGGCTGCGGTGCAGGCCGTGCGAGTATCCCTCGACGAGGCACTGCGCGAGCAGCAGCAGATCGCGGGAACCGGCCAGCAGCTCGGCATCGATATGGAGGAGATTGTCGGACACGGGCGGACGGATCAGGCTTTGGCCGATTTTACGAGTTCCTTGAGAATGCTGGTGGTGGTGACGCCCTCGGCACGCGCCTTGAAATTCGTGAGGACTCGGTGGCCAAGAACAAGCAGCGCGACGGAGCGGACATCCTCCTCATCCGCGCAAGGTTTCCCCTGCATCGCGGCACGGCCTTTCGCTCCGAGAATGAGATACTGCGATGCACGCGGACCGGCTCCCCAGCGGACGAAGCGTTTCACTTGCTCCGAGGCTCCCGGCGCATCCGGACGGGTGGAGCCAACGAGATTCACCGCGAAACGGATCACCTCATCCGACACCGGCACGGCGCGCACCAGCTGCTGTACCGCGATGAGTTCCTCGCCGTTGATGACCGTGACGAGCTGGGGTTTCTCCGTGCCTGTCGTGCGGCGCACCATGAATGCCTCCTCGTCCGGCTCCGGATAATCGATCTGCACGGAAAGCATAAAACGGTCGGTCGCGGCCTCGGGGAGCTGGTAAGTGCCCTCCATCTCGATCGGGTTCTGCGTCGCGAAAACGTGGAACGGCTTCGGCAATGACATCGTCTCGCGACCGGCGGTCACTTCGCGTTCCTGCATCACCTGGAGCATCGCGGCCTGGGTCTTGGGCGGGGTCCGGTTGATTTCATCCGCCAGCAAAAGGTTCGTGAATACCGGGCCATGCATGAATTTCAGCTCGCGAGTGCCGGTGACCGGATCGTCCTGAATGATTTCCGTTCCGGTGATGTCCGCTGGCATGAGGTCTGGCGTGAACTGGATGCGCTTGAAGCCCAGATCGAGCGTTTCCGAAAGCGAGCGGATCAGCAAAGTCTTCGCCAATCCGGGGACGCCGGTGAGCAGGACGTGCTCGCCGCAGTAGAGACCCAGCAACACGTCGTCGATGACGCGGCCCTGTCCCACGATGGCCTTGGCAAGTTCGTCCCGCAGCGCCTGGGTGCGTTTGGGCAGTGTTTCAATGAGTTCTTCGGCGTTGGTCATGATGATTGGATGTTTGATATGTAGGATAGTCTTTAGGGGTTTGATTTCTAGGAAAAACTACCGGGTGAAGAAACCGGGATACTCTTCCCAGATCCGCTTGTTGTATTGACGCATCTCCTCGGATTGCTTCTTCAGGTTGACCTTCACCTCGAAGGGAACGCGCACCTTTTGAAAATCCGACCAATACACCACTTCGAGGCTTCCCTCGGTCAGTGGTTCGTCCGACATAACCGAAGTCTCGCCAAGACGCATTACCCCCTGAGAGTTGCGGACCCAGCCGATGCCGCGATGCTTGAGTTCGTGAATTTTCCCCTCCCTATCGATGAGACGCCACGATACATAAGCGTAGGGCACCAAGGGGCTAGTCAAGGGAACGGTTGAACCTGGCGCTATGGAGTTGTCCACCTCCAACCGGATTGCGGGCTTCTGCCCCGGCGCCACGGAGGCTTTCATGATTTTGAACTCAAGATCGTCCGACTTGAATACAGAACCTTGCTCGATTTTTCCGAAGGACGTTTTCGCGGTCCTCTTGGTGGTGGAGACTTCGGCATCCACATAGCCTTTGGCGATGACGAAATCCGCATCCTTACTTGGAGAGAAATTCGCTCTGATGAAGTGAGGCTGGATCGTTCCATAGCTGTGAGGACCTTCAAAGCCGGTGCCGCCAGCACCTTCCAAACCTTCCCGGAAGTAAGCTTGCATACTTCCCTCCTCGATAGGGACGACAGCCGGCTCGCCTGGGAACTCCAGCAGGCTCTTGCCTGTGGAATCGACAAGCGAAGTCACTTGACCTCCTCTTCCGTCGACGCACACGAACGTATGATCGTGTTTGGGGTCCAGGAACAGGACAAGGTCCGTCCCTTTGGGAGCATCCCTCCACCCTCCACCCACAGGGAAGTCGTAGAAGTTCCCCTTTCTCTCCGAGTCGGTGACGACTTTGCCGTCTTTCAGGTATCTAACCCCGACGGGTTCCACGGAAAAGTCTGATGGATTTGGAGTCTTTTCTTCGCCAAGCGCGATCGCACCATGGATCAGCGTCAGGCTCCCAGCCGCAATTTTTACTATGTTTTTCATCACTCGTGTTGTTGTTTGTTTGTTTTTAAATTTCTATGAGTAGGGAAGGATTCAATCATCATTTCATCTCGGGATTCGCTATGGTGAGTTTCGTGGATTCATTTTTTTGCTTGACACTATTTTTCTTTCGCTAGTTCAGGGACCCGCTTTGAGCACTTTCTGAAGCGTGCGCTCCTTCAGGGCTTGGTCTTGAATTTCCCGGACCCAGCCCTCCGCTGATGCTTGGTCCAGGTTGAGCCCTTTCGTCACCAAATGGGCGATGGTGGCGTCGCGCAGCGGTGAAGGAGTCTGCTTGGTGATCCACCCGAAGGCGTCGTTGGCATCCCGCTTGGCCCAGTTGAGTACCATGTTCGGGATCATTTTACGCTGATCGCTTTCACTGCGCACTTCCGCGACCCACTTTAGCGTCCCTTCCGGGTCAGAGAAGAGGATGTCTAGTTTCCGGGTGTCGCCCACACCGCTGCCGTCGCCGATAACGCGATTCATGTAGGCCTTCAGGTCTTTCTCGCTGAGAGGCAGCGACTTGGCGCGCTCCGCCATGGCGGCGACGCCTTCGTCGTAGATCGCATCTGTGAGGGCGAGGTTGATGATGTCCGAGCGGATGCTGGCGTATTCGGGATCATTGATCGCTGCGGCGATGACCGGGATCTGGGCGTCATCGAGAGGGATCGAGCCGGAAATGGCGAGCTTGGGAAGGGGATCTTCAAGTCGAAGGGAGGGAAAATCGGTCTCCTCCATCTGGAGGAAAGCCTTGAGACCGGCTTCCGCATTCTCGCTGAAGAGGGTCGTCGCAATTCCCCAGCCATCGCCACGGTAATATCTGTAAATGCATCCGCCGGTCTTCTTCGCGCCTTCGCCGTGGCACCTCAGGCATGTGGTCGAATATACGACCGGCTTGGGTTTCGGCAGGTCCTCCAGCGCCTGGGCGGGATTTTGCTTGGCGATGATACGGCCTATTTCCGGCATGTAGAAATTTCCCCTCAGATTCTCGTCGCGTGAGACCAGCAGGGCATCCTGCTCGGCGACGAGCAATACAAGGAACCTCCGGGTGTCTGAGGGCGGGAGGTCGCGGGTGACAGCGATGAGTTCGTCGAGGCTCAGCCCTTCGACCATACGCAGGACCTCCGTTATTTTCCCCTCGGGATACTGCTCGGCCGGCTCATCCATCAGCTTCTCGATCCCGGCGCGGGTGCGCTCGATCCGCTCGTCCGAAGAGACCGCCGTTACCGCGACTTTCGGGTTGCGGCCCAGCGGTTTCGTGGCATCGGCATTCTGGCGGGCGAGTTTTTCCGCGAGACTGCGGTTCTTCATCGACTGCGCGGTCAGCACGGCAGCGCAGACGGAGACGGAGACGGCAAGGGTGATCCAGAAGGGGCGTTTCATGGTCATAAGGAGTTTCTGGGTTTAGAATTTGATCCTGGGCGTGTCGGAGGTTTGGAAGACATTCCGTGCGCCTCCGGTGTCCTTATGAAGTTGGCGCGAGTCCTCGATGATCTTGACCATTTGGGAGCGAACCGATGGGTCATCGATCTTGGATGCCCCCTCCAGGGCGGCGTCGTATTTCGCCCCCATCGTCTGCTGCCATACGAGCGAGACATGGGCGGCATCCCGCACCTGGCCGGATGGCTGGCGGTCGAGCCACTGCATCGTCTCCTCTTTATGGCCGAATTCATCGTAGCGATAAAGCATCCGCATCACGGTCAACGTGGCCGCCTCGGGCTTCGAGATATTGGCCACCAACCAGTCCAGGCTCGAATCGATACTCAGCTTCAGGGTGGCGACCTTTGCAATATGGCTCACGTATCCGTCACGGTCATCGTACCCGTCCGCGTAATTCAAAGCGGGATAGTCCGAACGTTTCCAAGGCTCCGGCCTGTGCTGGTCAACGAAGGCGAGCGCCTCGTCGGGCTTGCCAGCGGTGGCGTAAGCCTGGGCGGCGGCGGAAACGACGAGTTGACGGGCTGGCCCCTTAGTCAGCGTTATGAGTCTCTGCATTCCGGAGTCGTCTCCTTTCTCGGTCATTCGTTTGGCGAAGGTGCCTCCGAGATGGATGATCGGAAAATACATCCCGTATTGGACGTCCCGGAAGTTCTCCGGTGATTCGGCATAGACGTCGAGGGCACGGTCCGGATCCGCGGCGATCAGTCCGGACATGAGATGCAGGTAGAGATCTTTGAAGTTCTGATCGCCGAGCCCGCCTAAGAGGTCAGTGCTGGCGAGCTTCTTTTCATACCATTGCATGGCGGCGGCAGGGTCTCTCTTGGCCCACTGGGTCAGCAAGTTGTCATCTGGGATAGATCCCGCGCTGAACGCTTGATAATAGCCGCCCGCGATCAGTTGATCGAGCATCATGTCGGGAGGGGCGTCCCCGTTGCTCCCGACGATCAAAGACAGCAGCCCGCTCCGTGTGTCGATTCCGCAAGGGAAGCGCCACAGTTCGCCCAACAGCTCGGCTCTCTGCTCGGCGCTCATCCCGGCGACCCGCTGCCGGGCGAGTTGGCTCGTTATGCCGTCGAACGAGCAAATGTCCCTCAGGATTTCGCGGGAGGTCTTGGCTGCACTGAGCGAGGCGAGAAGGCTGGATGGGGTTCGGGCCGATCCTGTCCCGACCATCATGCGGGACGAGGACCGGGTGCGGAGCTTGGCATTGGAATTCCCGTCCATGGCTACGGCATTGATTTCGATCTCCATTCGTCGCGCCTCGGCGAGTTGCTGAGAGAAGGGGATGGCGGCGAGGGCAATCACGGCGGCGATGGTGAGCGTGGTTGTTTTGGTGGTGCTCATGGTAAGAAGGGTGTTGGTGATCAGGGTGGTGGTGGAGACCGACGACGAGGCGGCGAGTGCGTTCGAGGCCAGGGAGGCGACAGAAGGCAGCGTTGCGGAGCGGGCGAATTCCGTGGTGAGCAGCGTGGCGACGCCGGTGGCAGACAGCGTCGCTCCGCGTGAGGTGATCAGCCGGGAGAGTTTCTCCAGAGCTCGCGTCAGGCGCATCTTGCAAGACGCCTCGGTCTGGCCGTTGGTTTCCGCGATTTCCTGGAATTTCTTGCCGTCGTAAAAACGTTGCAGGATGACGTCCCGATCTCCCATCGGCAGGCTGTCGAGCGCATCGTCGAGAAGGGGAAGGGCATTTTCCCAGGTGGCGGATGGTTTCATGGGTTCATCTGAGGTGGGAGTGATGATGTCGGTCTCGACGGCAAGCGCGGCCAGCTTCCGCTGCCGGCGTTTCTCGGCACGCATCATGGCAACAGCCTCCAGTCGGGTTGTCTCAAGCGTCCATGCTTCCAGCGAGGGATGACTGAGCAGGGAGGAGGCTTTGCGAGCCATGATGGCGAAGACATTCTGGGCAACTTCTTCGGCGAGCTGGGCGTTACCCGTGCGCCGCAGGGCGCTGGAAAAAACCAGACCGTTGAGGCAGGCGACTAGGGCGGTGAATGCCCTCTCACTTCTGCTGGAGGTCACAAATGCCTCCAGGAGTTTGCGGGGATCAGGTCGTTGCGACTGCGGATTCATAGTCTTATACTCTATTACTGCCGGAAGATCGGAAAAGGTAACAAATTTTTTTTATTGGTTTCGCTGATGGGCAGTAGCGGGCTTTCACGGGGTCATCGCCCCGCCTTGAGCAACTCCTGCAGCGTGCTCTCCCTCAGGGATTGGTCCTGAATTTCCCGGGCCCAGCTTTCTGCCGATTCCCCGTCCAGGTTCGAGTTCTGCTTCCTGATGGTGAGTGACCCGTCTTGAGAAAATACAACGCGATCCATCCCATTCGACCACTGATTGGATATCGCCATCATTCGTGACATAGGTGTGCAACAGTTCGAGAGCTTCTGCCACGCCGGGCAATGGCCGCGACCGCTTCACGATCGCAGTCGTCGCGCCACTGATCGGCGTCCCGGGCCGCGTCCAGACGGCCAAAAAACCCCTGTTATCATTGGCCGCGTCTGACACTGAAATAAATCTTAGCGACCGTTCGGCATCCAACTGCATGGTAAAGGAAGCCTTCGCTTGACCGTTGCTCCATTCCATCTGCTTGAAGCGTTCCTCGATGAGCGCTCTGGTTCCCGGGTTGTATGCGATCGAACTCGCGTCTTCAGAATACTCTGAACCGTCGGCAAGAAACCACGCTCGAACAAACTTCGGATAATCTCCCGGCTCGGTGCTTATGGCAGACTTCACGGATCCATTGTTCGCTCCTCCGCTCTTATCATCGCAGCCGCTCAAAAGCGCGATTGCTGCCAATAGCGACGAGATCAAAATAGTTTTTAGTGTTTTCATCGTTCAGGTAGTCTTGTGGGATTTGATTTCTAGGCCGAACGTTTGAGTCCAGTCACGCCTTGCTGGTGGCGCGCGTTGCTTTCAGGATAGACTTTCGATCCTCCTTGTCGATTTCGACTCGGGGCGGGTAGCCGGTTGTCCACCACCGCCTTGTTCGGAATCTTGTTTGCAGATTCGCTTTTCAGGTTCAGTGCCTCTAGGGCCAATCCAAAGCTCCAAAGGCTGCGGATGTTGGCCCCGGATCCTGCGAAAAAATCCACCCTACAGCACCTCGTCTGCTTTGGCCCCATTCATCTTAAAGACGTTGATGAAGTCGCCCTCAAAAAAGCTTGCGTGCGTCACAATTTCCTGCACGCCGTCACCGTCGAGGTCCAGGACTGCCGCCAGGCGATAGTGCTCAGCAACTCTCCCATCATTGGGATCTGTGAAGAAGCTGCCGGTCAGCAGAGTGGTTTGCGGCTGACCGTTAACCAACTTGCGCAGCAAGACGAAGGAGTAAACATCGTTTCCCGGCACAGCTGCGGGATTAAGGCCGCGGGCGGCCGCTGTCGGGTCGATTGCAGGGTTGCCGTCAGGCTCAAGCTTCATGTTAGTAGCGGACACAATCACTTCCTCGACGCCGTCGCCTTCAAGATCGATGCGCACCACCTGCGCGATCTTAACCGGAGCGTTTGCCTGCTTGTTCTGCTTGAGGATCTTGGCCACTTCGTCCTTGAGTTCCTCTTGGTTGGTGTCCTCCACCTTGGGCACGCGGGGCAAGGCGTTCCACGGCGCGGCCACGCCAACGTTCAGGTGTTTCAGGAAGTCGGTTCCCTCAAATCTGGCGACTATGTCGGGCCCGGTATCTTCGACCTCGAGCAGCTTTGACTGTCCCTCCTTGGCGGTGAGCGAATAGAAGGTGTAAAGTTCCCCCTCTTTCATGAACATCATGACGTCCTTGGGCTCGACCCAAGCGCCGTTGACCCAACCTCCGCCGACACTTGCGTCCCGGTAAACGATGGGGTGCACCCCCGTTGACGGCTTTTTCGGCTGGTTCGCCTCTGGGGCGCTCCAGACCGGGGTTGCAAGGAGTGTGCCGGTGACGATAAGGTTAGCAATAGTCTTCATTTTAAGGTTAGTAATAGTCTTGATTATATGTTTCATAATTTCTGTTGGTTTTGTGTTTAATTATTTTTCCGTTGTTTAATCAGACTGGCTGGCTGCTTTACGAGTAATAGAGTCAAGCGATATGCTGTATGATTAGCGGCTTACCGCCTGGTATGCCTTGTCAAGTCCTTCGCGTAAAATCCATGCTCGGGAAGTGTCGCAGGTAGTCTCGCCAGCCTTGCTTATCATTTTGTTAAGCATTTCACGGGTGGAGCAATCGAGGCTGCCGTCCTTTGTAAGCGCTTGTGCGCAGGACATGTAGATCTCAGCGCATTTTCCGTGGCCGCCGTGGTTGAAGACCGGCACTCCCTGCATCACGGCCGTCTCGATCAGCTTGGAGGGGTTCGTGACAGTCTTCCCCGAGGGAGCGCATCCACCCTTGGAGTTATTTGCGGAAGGAAGCAGCACTGCGTCGATGACGTGAATGACACCGTTGTCGCACTTGATGTCGGTCGTGACGATGGTGGCTCCATTCACCTGAAACATCCCTTTGGCGATGCCGAATTTCAGGGAATCACCGTTGACCGCCTTGGCAGACCCGGCGTTCAATGCGTCACCGGCTGAGACTTTGCCCTTCACCACGTGGAGGGTGAGGATTTCCTTCAGTTTGCCAAGGTTCTCAGGCTGGAGCAGGGACTCGACGTTGCCACTGGGCAGAGCCTTGAACGCCGCATCGGTGGGAGCGAAGACGGTTACAGGGGAGTTGCCCTTGAGGACATCGTTTAGGCCTGCAGCATCAACGGCCGCCAGCAGGGTGTTGAAATTTCCGGCGCGCTTCGCGACGCTGGCTATGTCGTTTTTCGGCGTTGGAGGCAGGAGTACGGTATCAATGATGTGAATCAGACCGTTGGAAGTCTTCACGTCCGCAGTCTGAAGGAAGGCGTCATTGATGCGCACCTTGCCATCCGAGAAGTCGATGGTCACCGGCTCGCCAAGAACGGTCTTCGCCTTGCCTGCCATGAGAGCATCGGACAAGCCGACTTGACCCGCGATCACATGGAATTTCAGGACGGCCTGCAACTTTTCCTTGTTCTCTGGTTTGAGAAGTTCTTCGACTGTGCCGGCGGGAAGTTTCGCAAACGCTGCGTCGGTGGGCGCCAATACGGTGAATGGGCCATCGCCCTTTAAAGTTTCAACAAGACCGGCGGCTCCAAGTGCGGCGGCAAGTGTCTTGAAGAACCCTGCCCCGACTGCGGTATCGACAATATCTTTCTCTTTCTTCTCGCAAGCCGCAACCTCTCCCGTGCATGCGTCTAGCTTGGCTGGTTTGTCTTGTGCCGTTGCCAGGCTTGCCGTGGCAACGATTCCTACGAGTGTTTTCGCGAGTGTTTTCATATCTATTGATTCGTTTCGTTGATCTGTATTTTTGTTTGCACCCGTAAGTGGGTTACGGGAAAGGATTCGCTGAAATCGAGATCGCGGATTCAAAAAAGATGATTTTCCAAAGATTATTTCTACAATCATTCATGCGCGCTTCACGTCCGAGCGAGGCAAAGCGTTCATGCCCATGCTTATCAGCACCCGCTCACAAAATCCGCCCAGGATTGTGTGCTTTTATCGTGCGAAATGTTGTATTTTTCCTCGATCTTGAAGGGGATAATCGTGCCGTCGTCTTTGGTGAATTTGCCCTCGATCAGGAGTGTGAAAGCCTCGTCGCGGGTGACGGTGGCCGGGAACTCTGCCTGAATTCTCCGTGACTTGATGATGGCCGTGGTGCCGCCAGTGACAAATTGTTCTTCTTCACTGTAACGGTGTGGAAAGCGCATGGGGAGCTTGAGTGCTGCGATTCCGGGATCCACCGTGCCATCGGCATAGGACACTGTCACTTTCGTGAACTCTGCGGAGGCGATGGTTAGAGTGGTATCGGTGTAGAAGGCGTGGATGTCATAAGGCTTTTTGCTTTTTACGTCGCCCCCCATCATTCCAGCAGACACGTTGGTATCGATTGAGACAGTCGGAACGGGTGCTTTTGAAGCGGGCATGATGCCGGCCGCATCGAATGTCACCATGTCGTATTTGGCATTGCACGAGGGCAGCACGAGTGCGGTGGCGAATAGGATGGATAATGTGGAGTATGTTTATGTCTTCATGATGTGGCGTGTTTTCTTGCTGTTCTTCACCAAGCTGGCTCCGATTCCAAGTAATCGCGGTAGCGGGTGAGTTGCTTTTCATCGAGGATTTTTTCGAGGGCGGAGAGTTCGAGCTCGATCCGTTCCGTTTTGTTCGCCTGTACCCATTGCTGGTATTGCGAACTTTCGATATCGGCATCGGGCATCCCGTCTCCGGCTCCAGCGCTGAGCATGGCGGCCAGACCGCGGATGCTTGAGGAATCCACATCGGTCAATATCTGGCCGTAGTTGAGTGTCATGAAAGCTCGCGCGTCCGCTTCCTGTTCCACTTTTGCCGGAGCGTTCTTCATGAGAGCGGCAAGTGCCTGTTGTTTTTGGGAATCGGTCAATAGGACCACGGCGTTGATGTCCGCCATGTCACGGTAGGCGCGGGCCTCAATGGTTTCATGCTCACGATCAGCTTCATCGGCATCAAACCTAGCCAACTTCTCTGCGGAAATGGCGCCCGCCAAGTCCTCGCGCAGGCCCTTGTTGCGCAGCAGGGCGCAAATTTCCCTGAAGTGTTCCATATCGGCAGCCTCGCCGGAGTACATCCTGGCGAGCAGACCACCAAGCTCTGTCTCCCGGCGGGCGAATATCTTCTCCACCTCCTCCGCTTCCTCTGCGGACAGATTGAGATCCGAAACAAGATTCTTCCTGGTTTGGGCGAGGCCAGCCGAAGCATTTTTAGACCAGAATGCCAGCTGCTCCTGTTTTACTTCCCGCACCAGTCCTTCTCTGGCTACCCTTTCAAGCCGTTCTTCCTTTGATTCCGTGGAATTGCCTTCGCGTTTCCGATCGGAATTCGGGGCTTGGCTCGCTTCGGTGCCCTCGTTCATGGCAGGCGCGGGAGCTTCCTTCAGGTAGTTGAACAAAACGATCAAAGCCGCTATGGTCACGAGGCTAAGTGCGGAAATGGATAGCTTCTTTGTATTCATGCCTGTACGGGGGTCATTTGATCGAATTTCCAGCCTGGATCATCCGCTGGACGAGATGCCTATCCATGAAAACCCTCAGTTCCCAATCAGGCACCGATGGCGCCTTGTCTCCGCCGATGAAGTGGATGGCCCCATCACGGCGGACATAGCCGTGGCCGAGATCGGTGTCAGCGGGACGCGGGGGGGATGGGGCGCTCCTTGTCGTCTCCTTTTCCTCGCAAGCCGGGATCGAGAGGAAAAGCAGCAAGCCGAGGGCGCGGGGTATGATTGCTCCTGTGTTCATTTCTGTGAAGCGGCCGGAAGTTCGATCCCGAGTATGGGCAACATGCTCTTGCTGATGAGGTGGTCATGGTAGCGTTGTTTCTGCCCCGGGTCGAGGACGGGGGCGAGCAGCCCGACTTTTTTGTCGGTCTGTCCGCTCACGAATTCCATCAACCGCTTTTTGAACTCGGGCGAGTTAGGGGACAGGGCGTTGGGGCCGTACAATGTTTCGTCGAAAAATTCCGCGTCCGCCATGTTGGTGAAGTCCACCTGGGTGGGTGTTTTGTTATACATCAAAGACATGTAGGCGCGGACATCGCCGCTCTGCTCGAGATTTTCAGCGGATGATGTCTGGAGCCGTTCAAAAACCTTGTCTTTTTGATCTTCGGAAAGTTTGAGAACGGGAGTGAGGGTGGAGAGTTCGCGATAGGAGAGGGATTCGACCTGGGCTTGCAGGGCTTTGTTTTCCCTTTCGTCGAAGGCGGTGAGTTGTTTTTCGGAAAGAACGCCAGCCAGATCCTCGCGCAGGCCGACTCCGCGGATGAGGCCGCCCGCTTTGATGACCATTTCGTTCTCCGCATCCGGCCCGTCCTTTTTATCAAGCGAGGCGCGAAAGGCTTTCAGGCGGGTATCGAGGACGTCCTTCAGGGTTGCCGCCTGTGTGCCACTCAGGCCAAGGTCGGCGGTCAAATCCTTGAGCAGTTGCCCGTGCTTGACGGAAAGACGGCGCGCCATTTCGTCCTGGCTGGGGTGCGGACTCATGGCCTCTAATTTTGCGAGCTCCTCATTGGCGGAGTATGGCTTTGGATCTGCCCTCGAGGTGTCCGTTCCTCCCGCGCTTGCGGCCACGGTTACGTTAGGAGCGGGAGATGCGCCCGGAGCGGAGCTGGCTGGTGGGGAGCTGGAAACGGTTTCCGGAGAGGTTTTGTCATCGTTATTGAGGAGCACGACTGCTCCCCCGATGACCACGGCACAGGCGGCGATTGCGGTGATTTTTGTGGCACTCATTGTGGTGATTGTTGTTGTGGCACTCATGGTTTGAATGGTGTTTGCGATCAGGGTCGTGGTGGAGACCGACGACGAGGCGGCGAGCGCGTTCGAGGCCAGGGAGGCGACAGATGGCACCGTTGCGGAGCGGGCGAATTCCGTGGTGAGCAGCGTGGCGACGCCTGTGGCAGACAGCGTCGCTCCGCGTGAGGTGATCAGCCGGGAGAGTTTCTCCAGAGCTCGCGTCAGGCGCATCTTGCAAG
>JAIYDP010000171.1 GCA_027487435.1 Verrucomicrobiaceae bacterium
CCCCCCCCCCCCCGTCCCCCAGCGTCGAATACGTCGCCAACGGCTCTGTCGCTTATTCTTTCTCCTGGTTCAACTGGCGCCTCCTCCAGAGCCTCCCCCCCGCCCCTTCCGTCGCTTCTTGCGTCGCGGGTGGCTTGTTTTCCTTCGCCTCCCTCCCCCGCCCCTCACCAGCGCTTGGGCTGGGGGCGGGGTTTTTGAGCGCGCGCTGTGCGGTCGCGTACGAGTCGACGAACACCCTCAGCGCCTTCACAACCGCCGCGGTGTCTTCGATTGACGTCCCCTCGATGTTGGAGCTCGCGTCTTTTGTGTACAACGCCACAAACGGCACAATCACCACATTCTTTCAACAGGTGCTCTATTTTCCACTCGTTACATCTCTCAGACGTCTCGCAGGGTGTTTCTTTCCGCCGCTTTGGCGGCGCTTGCGCCGCAACGTCAGCGCGCCCCTCTACGACCCTTCCGACCGGCGCAGTGCCGCTACCCCTCGGTCAAGTCCTCGCGTAACAATAAACAACTTCTTTTTGTTAACTCCACCCAGTTTCGGCGGCATCGTCCCTCCCAACCTCTCCGTCATTGCCGCCGCCGCGGCAACTCACCGCGCCATCGCTGCAAGCGCCTTCTCTTTCACGTGACCTGTGCGGTCAGCGTAAAGAATAATGCCTCAAGGTTCCTCGGTCAAAATGGGACGATGTTTTCCGCGCGCGCTGTTGTCGCATCGTCTGGATGGACGTTTAACGTCCCTCAAAGTGTCCGCCGCATCATCGCGTGCCCACCCCCCCCTCCTCCATGATGACCGTCCGAAGGCTCAGGCTGTCATCGCCAAGGGTCACCGTCGACTATCAAATTTTCAATTCGAGAGATATCACACCCCTCTCTGCCTCTATCAGCTCCTTCGACGCCGCGCAGTGCACAGGTCCCCCCCCCCCTGCCCCCTTTTGATGGTTAACAAGGCGCTCGAACTGGCCTCTGCCGCATCAGCCCTGTCGGCGCCGCAGGAGTGTCGGGCATCCTTACGTTTGTTAACCAAGTGCTTCTCTCCGCTACATCCGCCCCCCCCCCCTCATGCGCGCAGTGGAGCTCCACGACCCTCGAGGGCTCTCTAAGCGGCGCAGGGTCGACTGCCCTTAACATAACAATCGCAGCGGTATTTTTGGTGGAATCGTTCGCAACTTAACAGATCTTGTTTAGTTCGGTGACCTTACCGCGATTGACAAGCTCTCCGCACGTAAAAGTCTTCTTGTTATCTCCCCCGGTGGAGCGACCGTGGGCATCAACCGAACCGCGTGCGTTTGGGTTCTTTTTCAAATTCTCACCCGCGGCAGCGTTGACGCGCAGCTGTGGGGTGCCGACAGCGCCATCGGCAGGGCTGTCCTCATATCCGACCCTTCAGGTATCGGGGGGTGGGGGGGGAGTTGAAGTTGACCGGCCGAGGCAATACGGTCGGGCAGTGCGTCGTGGGGGTTGCAAGGCCGATCGCGCCGAATCCGAACCTCGCGTTCTCAAACGCGCCTTCGGTGCAGTTGTCGACTTGCCTCCTCGAGGCGACGGGGCCCTTCATGGCGCCGCAGATAAAAGGCGTTGTTAAGTTCTCGCGCGCGGTCAGCTGACGCGGCTTCTTTTGACCTGACTGACCGCAGGGCGGTGCGACGGTTGTGTTGGGCAACTTCGCTGGCGTCAACACGACGATCAGCCACGGGTTTCACGTCCATGAGGTCGGAGGGGGGGGATGGGAGGGGGGTGGAAGGAGTTCTTGACACGCGCAGTACGGGGACATGGCGAGCGCCGATGGGAACAACTGCGGCGGCCATTGGAACCCGGCCATGAGCATCCACAACTTCCCAAACGCATCAGCGCGGCACGTGGGCGACATGGTGGATCGGAGGGAGGGGGGGAGGGCTGACTGCGCAGGGGAATGT
Organism: Verrucomicrobiaceae bacterium; assembly: GCA_027487435.1. GTDB lineage: Bacteria > Verrucomicrobiota > Verrucomicrobiia > Verrucomicrobiales > Akkermansiaceae > UBA956. The sequence continues at coordinate 1,917 of JAIYDP010000171.1, forward strand.
GTCAGTGAACCCGCTCACGGGAAATTTCAGCTTCTCGGACGCATACGACATTGATTTCTTCGCTGTTTGAGTGGACTGGATATTTTTGTTGATATCCCGCAGACGGGCGACAATTTGATGGGCCGCTGCGTGATCGTGCACGAGGTCGCAGATCTGGGGCCGGAATTTCAGCCGGTTGGCAATGCGGGGAGGAGGTCGCTTCAGTGTGTGATTGGGTCTTCGTTTGCCGAAGACGTGGCAGCAACGCCCGTCCAAGTGCAGTCCGTCAACGTCGGTGAGGGACGAGGCGGTCGTTTTCTGACCGAGCAGCTCTTGCCATCGGGCTCGGGGCGGGGATAGGAGGCGCTGCCTTGATCGGTCTGTTGATTGGAGTGATAACAATGAAGCGGCGACAGAGAGAATCTGCGTTTGAAATGGATTCGCGTTCGTGAGCGCTGTGTTCTTGTAAACAAAACTAACTCATTTTTCGAATTTTAGTTGTTTAGCATTTCAAGCGGTTGAAAGATGGTTGCACTTGCGAATGTTTTGTCTTACCAGGAAGCCTCCGAAAGCTGAAAAGATCTCTGCTAAGAAGAAGAAGCAGATGGAGCTAGGTTCTTGTTTTGAAGGGCATCGCCTGATGCTGTAGAACGGAAAATGGAAGAAGAACGGCTTGCAGCTTTAGGTTCTTCGCAATGGGTCTTTTTCTCAAATCACAGCTGAAGCCGAGCGACTGGAACGTGAGCGACGTGAGAGGGAAGAGATGGAACGGATCCGAAAAGAGGCTGAGAAGGCTTGGCGAGACGAGCAGAGCACCATCTGCGAGGGTGAGCGGTCAGAGCACGAGCTCCTGCGCAGCATGCGGCTTGAGCGGATTCAAAAAGAGAGTGCTCGGGCAAATGAGCTTGAAGACGTTTGAAATCGCCCTCGATGTGGCCTAAACCCGCAGTGGGTGAGGTTCCGCCGCTGCTCCGCCCTGCCGGACCCGCGCTATGAGAACCAAATCAACGAGTTCATCGACTCCCTCCAGCTCGAGTCGGACGACAACTTCCAGCGCACAAGCAAGCTGATTGCAGACATGGAGCTGGTTGGCGTTTCCGCGGCGTGTTTGACGAGCAGGTGGTGAGCGAGATTTGCAACCACGCGTGGCACCTCGACGACAGGGGCCAAAAGGATGCGTCCGCAACGTTTTTTGAGTTGGCGCGCTCGATCCGCCAGAAGGCGGTGGAGAAGTTGGACCGGCTCTCCCTTTTTGTCCTCGAGCGGACGGACGAGTTTGCCAACGCCAAGAACGAGCTGCAGATCCAATTTTTGGGCCAGAACTTCAAAGTCGGGCTTTGGGTCAACCTCGCCAAGAACTTACGGTGCCCCCCTTCCTATCGCAATGACCATGACCCCCCCCCAGAATGAAAGCAATTGAATTCCCCGACCTTGGCATCAGCACGGACATCCCGCGGCCAATCCTGATGAACCACGTCGCCGTGCGCTTCGCGTACACGACGGAGGACCTCTCGGCGGGGGACGGCGACTATTTCAGCGTCGTGAGGCTCTTTTTTTTGGGGGGGGGTTGACGCGTTGAGGGCGGCTCGCTTACCATCGACGTCCTCGGCCTGCCCCCCCCGCCGCGCAGGTTAAAGAACTGGCAGGTCCGATCAGGTGCAACCCCTTCCCATGTCCGACCGTCGATCCCAACCCCCCCCCCAGTTACGGCGACGTCAAGCCTCGTCAACAAGATCGTCTACCCCTACGTCACGGGCAACGAGACCTACGCGTCCGTCCCCCCCCTCCACGTCACCATGACCCTCCCTGACGGAGTCCTCGTCGACAAAGACGTTGGCGCGGCGTGGTTTAACATCGTGCAACCCCCCCCCCCACCCCATGCGCGTGACTGCGGCAGGATTTAAACGACTGGGACGAGGAGGGTATCTCCGACGCGACGTTCGACGAGACATCCCGCGCGCTGTCCTTCACAACCACTCACCTCACGACCCTCTCCTGCGTCAAAGTACCCCCTCCCCCCTCCCCCCTCCCCTCACCCCGCAGCTGCGCAGCCACTCCCTCCCCTACAAAAGCTGGACCATCGCCCCCGTCTCCCCGGGCGTCGTCGTCATTGACGTCGACACCTCCTTCCTCCCCATCCGCCTCCGCGTCACCGACCACGGCGCCATCCTCCTCCAGCCCTCCTCCCCCGCCCTGCAGGACTGCTCCGACGAGCCCCTCTGCGCGTCGGACATGCTCCGCAAGCTTCAGGCCCACGGCATCAACCTCATGCCGCGCGACACCGACGCTGCTCGCGTTGACAATTTGGCGTTGAAGGTGCTGCCCTCCACCCCCCCCTTCTGTCGCTGACGTTCGGTAGGACCCTGCGCTTGAGAAATATGTCAACTACAACATCAGCCTCGTTGCGACGGTTGTCAAAGTCATGAGCAGCGCCAAAAACTCTCACGTACCCCCGACAGAGGGGCTCATCCGCGTGCAGGCCCCTGAGGCCAACGACGCGCCCGCGGGGGTCCCCCCCCCCCGTCGATCGTCTCACCCCCCCCCTAGGCGCCGCTGCTGATCCTCTTGTACCAAGAGCCCTTCCAGTACGGCGTCATTTCCACCGCCTCCGACGCCGGTGACGCATTTGTCGAAAACGACCTCCTCTCTTACTCCGTCTTTCCCCCCCCCACTCCGTCGCTGACCCCTCAGACGCACGCGTTCGTGTCCAAACTCCTCTCCCATCACGGCCATGACGAGCTCATGCAGCGCGCCGATTCCGCCTCCCCCCTCCTTGTCGACCACATCCTCCGCCTCATCGAGCTCATGCGCCTCATCAGTTTCGAGACACCCCCCCCGCGCCTGGCAGCACCTGAAGACAACGCAGCCGCAGGGGGCGACGGCGACTCTCTTGCAGGCAGGGGCGAGGCGCATGCGGAGACGTCGGCGGTTACGGCTGACGGGGCGGGCGATGCGGCGGCGGTTGGAAGCGGAGAGTGACCCTCATGTACTGTATTAAAAAAAATGCGTCAACAATTGCGGAAGATGGTATCTGTTACGCCATTACGATATCCGAGCCTCGAAATGACGGGGGGGGGGTTGAAGCCCTAGGCCCGAGCGCCAACGACGCGAGGAGGGCGGAGGAATCGAAGACGCGCTGCTCGGGGAGGGCGTCGCGCTCGAGGGCGCTGAGGGACGCCTCCGCCTCGCTGAGGAGTTGCGCCACGAGGTGAGTCTGGCGGAACGCGTCCATCAGCCGCACCCGCTCGCCGTCAAATGCGCGCCGGTACTCTCCCTCGCGCTCGATGCGCTCGCGCACGATGTGATCGAGCGCGAGGAAGCGCTGCTCCGAGTGCACCGCCCCCGCCTCGGCGTCTGCGCGCTTCGCGCGCTCCTTGCGCAAGGCCTCCTGCAGCGCCGACATCTCCTCCCCCAGCGAGTTCTTGTCGTCTTCATGGCGGCGCTTCAGGTCGTCAATGTACTCCAGCCGCAACTGCTCTTTTTCAAACATCCGCCGCAGCTCCTCCAACAGCCGCTGCTCGCGGCGCTTCGCCTCGAGCGCTCGGCCCTCCGCCTCCTGTCGCGACAACTCCGCCGCGCGGACGACGTCGTCCGCCCTGCCCAAATCAAAGTTAAAAGACGCGCACAGACCGATTGCGATCGTTGAGCTGCCTGCGGAAATCCTCCTCCGCCGCGCGAAGGCGTGCGTCGAATTCGCTCCGCTGCGCCTCCAGCGACGAGCGCAGCAGCCGCACATCCTCCTCGTAGCGCGCGTTGGTCGCCTCGAGCTGGCGGACGGTCGCCCTAAGGCGGAGGACTTCGTCGCTGGCCGCCGACGACGACGCGACGCCAAAGGCCGAACTTGGGAGGCTCTGCGTGAGGGACGAGCGGTCGACGACGGGGGGGAGGGGGGGTAGTTCGGGTGGGGGCGCGTGGATTGAGGCGATGAAGTCAGCGGAGCCGCGCATGAGCTCGATTTCGATGACGTCGCCGCTTGATTTTTTAAACGCGAGCGTGACGAGGGTGCCCTCGACGCCGACGATGCGCTCACGCAGCTCCGTGTGAGACACCGATTGGACGTGCACGCCTTCAACGCTGATGAGCTCATCGCCAACGGCAAGACGCCTCGACCTGTCGGCAGACGCACCCGGAGCGATCGATTTAATGGTCACAACGCCTGTTTCGCCGTGCTGACTCAGGGCAAGACCAACGCCTGCGATTCCTGTCTGTGTGAGAGAGTACGCAGCGCATGGAAATTTCAAGCTCGCATACTTGCAGACTGCTCATCGAGGATGCGGATGCTGCCTCTGTTGCTCTCCATGGGCACCAACTTAAACTTAACAAAATGATGTGATGGGTCGCAAAAGGGGAAAGTTGCATTTTCATCAAAAACTCCACAAATTCCATTGTAATGGATCTTTTTCGAAGCAAATTGTTTTGTTTTCGAACAATATCTCACGAAAATTAGGTTGCTCTATTTTCTCTAAAAATATTTGTTTTCATGAGCCTCAGTTCTTACGTCCCACCGAAAGGAATCTCCAACTTATCTGCGTCCCTTCCGATTGTTAAGGACAACTTCTGGGACAGACAATATGAGCTGGAGAAGAAGTTTGAGTTTGAATTCGAAGAAATCCAATTTCGAATTGACAACCAGAGCAAGTTTTCCACTGGCGACAGTAACACCGTCGAATTCATTCCACAGCTTATTGTCTAGGAACAGGAGAAACAGCTCCCTGCCCTTATGGCACCGAACATTGTCCCCTTCGGTTCCGCTGCAAGTACAGACATCAGCCCACCGTCAGGAAAGTTGTGTGCAAACATTGGCTTCGTGGGCTCTGTAAGCGCGGAGATGATTGCGAGTATCTTCACCAATACGATACCCGCCGAATGCCCGATTGCTGGTTCTTCGCTAACGAAGGTCCCGTTCTTTCTTCATGCACGTGACTTCTGCAGGTCGCTGCGAGAACGCCGAGTGCGTTTTTCGTCACATCAAAGCCGAAGAAGCAAAGAAAGAATGCCCGTGCCACCCCCCCCCATCCATCCTAGTGATCCCTCAGATTCTACGTCCGCGGCTTTTGCAAGAGAGGCCCCGAATGCAAACTCCTGCACGTCCGCAAGCAGCTCTGCCTCGACTACTTCGCCGGCTTTTGCAAAGACGGCCCAGCCTGCAAGTTTGGCCAGTGCGCCACCTCATCCTGCACCCGCTCACCCGTTGCAGCCCCAAGTTTGAAATGTCGGCGGACGAGGAGCAGCGGTCCAACGTGCAGCCGTTCCCGATGTCGAGTACAATCATCTGCCACGCGTGCGGCGAGCAGGGCCACAAGAACACGCAATGCACGAAGTTCAACCGCTTCCCGCAGCAGCAGGGGATGGGTGGGATGGGGCGCGGCCAGCCCCGCGGTGGGGGTGCGGCCGGTGGTGGTCCTGGGCGGCGCAACTTCGATCACATACAGTGCCGAAAAGTGAGTTTGTTCATTATTGGTTGATGCGCGTGTGCGTCTGACGGCCGCAGTGCTCGCAGTTTGGCCACTTTGCAGACAGAGTGAGTGGAGGGGGGGGCCATGTTTATTTTCCTCCTCTCGCATTGAGGTGCGTGTTGACGCCGCCAGTGCCCCCTCAGCGCAAACGCTTTTCAATTCCGCTGACGAGCTTGCGCTGATTTGAAGACCTTTCAGTCAAAAGTACTCCGCAGAATTCTTGCGATCGCTTCCCTCCAGCGAAGAAGACCTGGTCGCACTGTAAAATCTGTAAAATAACGACGTCAAGCAGTAAGCGTCTGCAGCCCTTCCAAACCTGCCCCCCCCTCGCATCCGAACACAAGCGTGTCCGCTGCCAAAGACGGATCCAACCCCCCCCCTTCAACCGCAACCTCCAGCTCTGCCGCCTCCGCGTCGACAATCGGCGCGCCGAGCCCCCTTTGGTCGTCCTGCAGGACCGACCGATGCGCCATCACGTCGATGCAACCCCCCCCTCCCCCAAGCTGCGCCACACCAACAGAGCGCGACGTCGCGAAGCGAAGGGTCGAACCATCCAGCGCCCGCAGTTCAAATTTTCGAACGGCTGGGAAGACGTTACCCGGTGCGGCGCGGAGGAAGTTGTACGGCCTTTGGATATATGATGCGCCATCAAACGTGTACAACTGACTGTTGGAGGTTCCGCAGATTCGGACAGCGGTCATTGCGTTTAGAATTGGCGCGACGTGAAGAAAAAGCCGAAGGGACGTCGGGGTTGTGGAGGACAGACCCTGCACTCCGACTGATGAAAAAGCACCGTTTGGCGCGAAGTGGAGGGGGAGGGTGACAGCGTGAAGCGAAGGGAAGAGGAGGAGAGTGCACTCAGACGCGACGAAGAGGGCAAAGACTGCGGCGAGGATGGAGAGGGAGGGTGCCGCCCGAGGGGATCTTAAAAGCGAGAAACCACTTGCAAGGATCGTCAGGACAACCGGCGCTGGCGAAGCGAAGGGAACGTCAAGAGCCCTGCGGAAGTCCTCGACTTTTCGAAGCGGCAGTGACGCCATCAGCGCGACGCCGGAAAAGCACCCAACCAAAAAGAACTCAAAAATACCGGCCTTTTTGCAGTGCGCTTTCGAATATTTGAAAAAGGCGCCAAGGGCTGCAGGGGCGATGAGCCCGAGCCCGAGCCCGAGCGCCGAAGCGAAGCGAAGCTGCAGCGAAGCGGCAGAAAGGGAGCGAAAAATGTAGGGCCCGGACCCAACGACGGGTCCAAACGCCGATGGGAATGCGACGAAGGAGAAGCGAAGCGAAGCGGGCGGTTGCAGCGGAGGGGGGGCTAGAGATGAAGCGACGGTTGAAAACGTCGCGCGGAGAGCTGTTTTGGGCGGGAGGGGGGCGCTGGCGCAATACAAGCTGCCGCTGCGCCAATGCCCTTGGCGGGAAATTCGAATTTCGCGGGAAGCGAGTTCTTGGTCGGTTTCGGCGTAAAAGCAGGCAGGTCCGGCTGTTAGTCCCGCGCGGATAAAAACCGCGCACGCCCTGACAGCATCGCCAGAGTAAACAGTCCCTTTAAACAACTTTGTTAACTCCTTGGCGATGACCCCTCGCGCGCGCCGCTCTGCCGCCGCCGCCTCCTCCCTCAGCGCGGCCAGAGCATGCGCGGACGACGTGCCCGTGATGGCGTCGTGATGTTGCAGCCGCGCAATGGCGCGCAGAAGGACCCCCCCCTCTGCGACGGTTGGGCGAAGGACCATCGCAGCGCTGACCGCCCGCTCCGCTTCTGTTATTTTATTTTTAAGCAAAGGCTGAGTGGCGAAGTAGCCCGACCAGACGTTGTCGTGGAGGCGGTCCTCGTAGGGGAATAAATCAGAACGGGGGGGTGCGAACGAGGGGGCGTGGGGCGCGTAAGGGCGCACAGCTGCGACATACGCGGAGGGGGTGGAGAATTTGAAATGGAGGGAGGGGGTCGCTTTTTCATTGGCGCGGGAGAGTACGGCCTCCAGGGCTGCGAACTGGAGGGGGCCCCACGTGGCGAAGTCGTCGCCTAACAAAAAGAGGATGTCTCTGTTAATTGCGGGGCGCAAGCTGGCGTCGCGCACCAAAGCGGCAGCGATGGCGTCGACGTCGCGAAGAGAGAGCGCGCGAACGTCGACTTTTTTGAAATTGATGAAGGGGGGGGAGACGTAGGTGTCGCCGTGAAGAAAATGAGCGAAAATCTGAGGGGCATCGGAGGGGGTGAGAAGGACGTCCCTTCGGCGGGTGCGAGACATCTCGCGGGAGATGTGGTGGTCAACGCGGCCGTAGACGATGGCGTCGAAGCCGTGCTTGGCGAGGGCAACGGCAGTGGAGTGCGAATGGCCGAACGTGTCGATCTTGTTGTTAGGAGGGGGTCGGGGGGGGGGTGAAAAGACCTGCCAGGCGACGCTGAGGGAGACGTTGAGGACGTCGCGGCAGAACTCCTTCCCCAAGGCGATGTTGCTTTCAATGGCGCCCATTGTGGGCAACGCTTCATCGTGGCTGACCCTGACGGCTAAGGGGGTGAAATGGGAGGTGGCCTGCCAGCCCGTCCCCACGACGTCAATTTGGCGGGAAACGTGGATGAGGTGTTTCAGCTCGTTGGAGTACGTGGAGCCTCTGTCGGAGGCTTGCTGGCCGTGAGACGTAAGGAAAGCGTCCAAAAATGCCATGTCGGAGAGAGCAAATGTCCTCGTCGAGTTCTCAAACAGGGCGTCGATGGTCCCCTGCGGCGTGATTCAAAACGGAGGTTGGCTGACTCTGAGCAAATCATTGTAGAGGGCGCTGTACTCATTAAACGTGTAGCGCCACGATGTATCGCTGTGCGTGTGGGGAACCACATGAACCACATCCGCAGAGCAGGTGCTGGCCACGAGGACGACCCAAACTAGACCGTTCATATTGAAGGTGTTCATATACAAGGTCAACGTTTGTCACAAAATATTTTACATAGCCCACGTCATCTTTCGGACTGGGGTTATCGCTTCTTCGACTTCGCTGCCATTTGTGCCTCTTTAAAGCGTCAGCGATGGGTAAGGGAGGGGCGGCACCAAGGGCCTTCCGTGCGGTAGCTGCGTCCATCTTGTGGAGCTTCTGCCAACGTTAGGCCGCAGTGGCTTCCTCACCTCCGCCCGCTCCCACAAGCTGCACCTGTTACAATGCTCACAGGCCTTGTCAGGGTCCCCTGCCTTGTGAGCGTCCACAAAATTATCGTTCCAAACGGGGGTGCTGACAAAAGTGCTCGTACCCGACTTGTCGGTCGATGACCTGCCGGCAGACGTAGCAACTCACTGCAAAATGAGCTCACATCGTGGCGGCGCTCACAGGTAGAGCACCTTGAACACGTCATCTTGTTGCCTGTCCAAGTCAGACCCCCCCTCTCCCTGATGTCCCTCAGCCTACATTCTTGAGACCCTGAGTGTGTCAACAAGCCCCCCCCCCTCCTCCTACGCTCCTCCTTAACAAACTTCAACTTGCACTTGGGGCATTCGTGAATAAACGCTTCGCTCTCCACGTCCGCAATCAGCCGGTCCGTGTCGAGCCGCTTCTTCGCCCGCTCCATCTCCTCGCACGTCTTGCCTTCGTGCGGCTCGTCTTTGCACCCGACGCAGCTCCGGCGGTTGCAACTAGGGCAAGGGAACACTTTCGCCCCCTTGTCCAAGAACATGACGCAATTACAAGCGGGGCATTGCACCTTCGACCGTCAGGCCGCTATGGCAGAATCTCACCGGAACTTCGTCGCTCTCCAGCTGGGCCAAGCTCTGCTTCAATTGCATGTCGCAGTACCGCTCGTAGAACTCATGGGGGAGCTGCTGCCTCAACAACTCGTCTTGGTAGCTGAGGGCGTCAAATCTGTGCGAAAGGGGGTGGAGGCGACATGGCGGGGCAGGTGCTGGCGGCGATGCACGTGATCGCAGCCAGGGACCCTCCAAACATCCTCGACTCGATGAACTTCTTGACGCAGTCGTTGCAGACAGGGTGGCCCTCCGTACATGGAACTAACTTGCGGCGTCAAGCCAAACGGGTCCGATGCCGCACATAAACGAACGGCCTGGAGTCGCAGCACACGGCGCACTCGAACACTTCGCCATTGCATTCTTGAAGTGTAGCCTCCTCCTCTCGCACTCGCTTCCGTTCCTCCTCCCCGCGTCGGGCCACTGAGACATGAGTGCAGCCCCTCGCCGCATCATTCACGAATCCATCTCTTGACAAAGTGCCGCTCCCGGTCGAAATCTGCGTCCGTGCAGTCCGGCCTCTCTACTTGCTGCCGCTTGGTAGCTGGACGCACGTCGTTGCGTTTTGAAATCTCGACGTAAGTGGCGGCGTAGTGGTTGTTGTTGCGCTTGAGCGCATCGTCGATAAACTGGAGGGGGTAGTACGGGAACTCCGAAGAAAGCGTGTAACGCCTGCAAGCTTGAGCAAACGCGAGCAGTGGGGGTGCAAACGCGAGGCGCACGTGGGCGAGGCCCGCCGGATGGGAGGCGTCGGGGACCTGTCCAACAAATCCGTCCGGCGCGCTCTTGCTCTCGCCCGAAATCACCTCGACGGCGTCATCGTCATCTACTTTAACCTGCAGCACAGCATCGGCGACCTTCGATCTGTTAGCGCGCGCAGAAGCTTCCGTTCACCTCGTCAACGCTGCAATCAGGATTCGCGCGGACGAAGGCGGCCACATCGGGGTGGTTGAGTCGCTCAAGCGAAAACATGCTCTTAAGCGTCGTCCCCGTGCTGCCTTTTGATCGCATCCAGGCTGCCATCACATCCTCTGGGTCCTCCACGTCATTCGGATCCGCAACGCCATCCACATTGACCACTTGAACTCCGCGCAGCGCCGCCAATTCCGCCGCGAGTTTTGTCGTTGCGGCGCGCAAATCAGCGACGCTGGATTGCAGCGGGATTGGAGGAACGGCCGCCAGAGCCCCGCCTCGCCGCCCCTTTGCCGCCCTGGGCTTCGCAGCCCTGGGCCGAGCCGCAGCAGCGCCGCGAAAGGATTGGGGGTCTAAGCTGTCGATAGCGTGAGGACAGTCGTAGATCTCTCGCGCGCGTTGCCTCTTGCTGGCCCCCAACACTGCCCCCTCCTCCTCCTCTTCCCCCTCTTCGTCGTCGTCAACCACTCTGTCGAAACGGGGTCCTCGGCGACCACCTCGCCTAGCCCCTCAGATAAGTCAGGACGGCGTGTGCAGCAATCCAAAATTTTCTCATCCGCAGACCCGATCGATACGCTCCCCTCGACATCTGAAATCGTGAGCGGTGACATCCAGAAGAACACCTCCGCAGACACGATTCCTCGGCCAAAGCCCTCATTCATCGCGGATATCTCCGTGGTGGCAGGAAATGTAGCTTCCGAGTAAGACATCGAAGCGGTGACCTCACTTGCAGACGAGTTCACCGCGTCGGCGTCGACGTCAAAGACTCCATCAAACGGCCCCATCCGTCCTCCCTGCCCCCACTTCCCCTTCGCAGCAGAGGTTTGGTCAAAGCGAGAATCCATGGCGATCAAGGAAGCAAAGAGCTGCAAGACCCTGAAAGACCGCCACCATGCGCTCTTTCAGAACTGAATTTTGAGTTAGTTAAATGTTGGCTTGGCTTGTTGCGTTTCTCTGCAGCTCTCTTGCGCTTGAGCAAGCTTCTGAACCACCGTGGCATGCGCTCTATCACACGTTCATATGGCAGCCTGTCGCGTTGACGATGTAGGTTTCAATCAGACACAGCTCCGGATGGAGTGAAGTCCTTTGCGTTCACACAGAGCTTGCTGAGGCGCTTGATGAAAGACATCTTTCAGCTTGTCAAAGAAATTCACAATGACCCCTTCGCAGTGACAATGTACGATAGCCTCCGAACCATCCTTCATGAGCACTGTAAGCGCGTCTGGAACAACGACACCTGCCTCTGGGCCTTCTCCGCAGCCTTTGACGCCGCGCAGCTCCCCTCGCTAAAGCAGCGCACCGCTCCATGCTTCCACTCCCTGACCCTTCAGCCGTCAGCGACCGAGAAAACGGTGCCATCATGTACGTCTGCTGCGCCGACAGTGCCGAGTTTGATGACCTTCTGTGGAGTTTGATGTTCCTCGACCTCAACTTCAACAACCGCTTTCAATACCCGATCGTCATCGTCCACGACAACCTCATTCAGGACCACTTCGACGTCAGGTCGCACCGCCCCCCCCCTCACACTCGCGCAGGTCATTCGTAAGACCTCCCGCTCGGAGATTTCGTTCATTCGAATGTCTCTTTCGACGCCTCGCAAGTGCAACCCCCCCCTCCCCCCCCCATCTCTTGCGAGCTGACGAAGCAGCGCGTCCACATGGTTTGAGGGCTACTCCCTTCGTTTTCGCCAGTCGCAGCGCTTCCTCGCACACGCGATGTTCGAGCACCCCACGTTGCTCCAGTACGACTACATCTGGAGACTGTAAAGAATCGGAGGGGGGGGGGGTGACAGGACCGCTGACGCGCCGAGTGACTCCGACTCGTTTCTCATCGGCCCCGTCTTTTCAGACCCCTTCTCGTTCATGAAATTTGGAGGGTACAGGTTCTCCCGCCCCTCATCTTTCCGATCTGATAGTCCTCAGCTACGCCTTCCTGACGCTTGGCAATGAGGACGACAAATTCGTGGACGGCCTATGGACGCTGACGCAAAACTTTTTGACGCAGCGGAAGCACCAACCGACGATCCTCGACCGCGACTGGGGCAACTCCTACGTCACGTCGCATTTTGAAATATTTCGTTATCCCCCCCCCTTGTGACGTGACCATCAAGGCCCCAGCGCATTCAGGAGGCCGCTCGTGCTGGACTACCTCCGCACCATCGACGCCGAAGGCGGCATAATCAAATACAGATGGTCCGACGCCAACATCCGCTTCCTCGTCAGCGCTGTACCACCGCAGTCTGACCCCCCCCGCCCCGCAGGTTGTGACGCTTTTCCTTCAGGCCGAGGTCTGCGCGCTCTCTCGCAGCCTCACAGCCGCAGGAGGTCTTGCAAATGCGGTTTGTCCCATATTGGCACCAAAACGTCGTCTACCTTCCGCAGCCGCCGCAACGGGCGGAGGAGAGGGCCGCCGAGAGGCGAGAGGAGCTTTGATCCATGAAGTCGATGTGGGTTTCGATTTGATGTATGTACAGGATGTGTTTATTACAATTAGTCACCAGAGTCACGCGCTAACGAATCTCTGGATGGTCAATCCATCAAACGAGTGGTCAAACATGGAAACCCCCTCCAAATGCGTCGAAGCGACGCGAAATGAATGCGGAGTTGGCTTCGTCAAGGGTCAGAAGCGGCTCCACCTCAACGGGGGGTCGCATCGCTGGCATCCCAGGCGGAAGTGGACCACCGAACCCAGCGGGAGGGAAGCCCATGTAACTGAGACATCAGAACATGATGGGGCGGAGCTGGTGGACGGAGGGATGCCGCCGAAGGCAGGGCCCGCTGGGGCTGCGATGGGGACGTTTTTGACCAAGTTGTTCTTGCCCCAGTAGACGCGGATTCTTGAGCCGCCTTAACAGGTAAGGGCGGAGGGTTGTTGGTTCCAACTGATGTATTGGCCGTTGAGTTGCTTCAGAGCCATCTCCGCGCACGGGCGGAGGAAGTATTGGACGAAACCGCAGCTCTTGCCCGGGACGAGTTTGATGCAAACGATGTCGCCATACATGCAGAACACTCTACACCCATGAGATCAATCAAACAAACAGAGGACTGTCTGACTTCCTCCTCCGTCGTCGTCGTCTCGAGGTTGCCGACGAAGAGAGTCGTGTTGGACGGGTCTTCTTGCATGTTGTAAGCTTCAACTACCTGACCACCTAAACAATGAGCGCCGAAGACACGTATTTGAAATTGCCGCTCACTCTTTGACAGCGCTGCCTCGATGATGACATTTCTGAGCTATCAAACGACTAACGTCGAAGTAAGACCGGTGGCCAATCTTCTGTCCTTGCATTTCCTTCAAAGCCTTATTGAATTCGCCTTCGTCATAGAAATTGACGTAGGCATATCCTATCCTGTTTAAAATGTCGCAAAACGGCAAGAGGATACCACGAGAATTCCCTGCAATATCCACCGAGATCTTCACGCTTCGAATTGAAACGTACCTTGCGTTGAAAGCACTCTGAGGACTAAGAATGGAAGAGAACAGACAACTGCAAGCTGTGCTTCGGTGACGTCTGAGGATAAATCTCCCACGTAGAGAACGTACTCGGCCATACGCAAAGTAAACGAATATTGCGCGAGAAACTTGAGTTATGCAAGTGAAATCCGTCCTCCAACAAGCGCCTGGCTCTCTGGCAGTCGTCAAAGGCTGGATTCGAACCGTTCGAAAGCAAAAAGGTGTCTGCTTTGCCAAGGTGGATGACGGATCTCACGTGGACGCCATTCAGGTGGTGTTGGATCCGTCCAAAGCCGGCCCGTGATTGCTCACTTGCTATTCCTTATTGTCCAGCCTTTCATTGGGTGCATGTGTGATTGCAGAAGGTAAAATTGTGTCGGCTCCCAATGGCGGTGTAGAGCTTGCTGCAGATTCCGTTGACGTCGTGGGTCCATGCGACAACGTGTCGCCTCTCTCTCCAGCACTCACCCTTCAGTCACATTACCCCATCCAGCGAAAGCAAATGACGCTCGAAACACTTCGCGAGGTTCCTCACTTGCGCTACCGGACGAAGACCTTTGGCGCCATGGCACGAATTCGGAGCGAGGCGTCGTTTCAAATCCACAATTGGTTCCACGTGAGCGGACACACAATCCCCCCGTCCCCATCTTGCCGCCATCTCCAGCGACAACACCACCCACCCTTCCTCACCTTCACACGACAGGAAAACGGGTTTCATCAAGTTCACGCCCCCGTCCTGACGACGAGCGACTGCGAGGGCGGCGGTGAGGCGTTTGAAATCTTTCGGCCGAAGACTTCTGAGACGGGGGCCCCCATCTTCCCGGCCCCCGTGTACTTGACTGTGTCGTCGCAGCTGCATGCGGAGTGCATGGCGTTGGGCCTGCGGCAGGTCTACACCTTCGGCCCTACTTTCCGCGCAGAGAATTCGAACACGCCGCGGCACTTGGCCGAGTTTTGGATGCTTGAGCCGGAGATTGCGTTCGTGGATGTCCACGTCTGTTGCCGTTGCTTTCGGCTGACGGCGTAGGGTGCGATGGATGTGGCGGAGGCAAGTTTCAAAGGGGTCTTGCAGAGGGTCATGGACACCCGAGCCGCTGACGTTGCGGCGGTTCAAGCGCGAGTTGGGGACGAGTCCGTCATGGCAACGATTGAGCGGACGTTGCTGGAGCCGTTTGAAAGGGTCTCATACTCCGATTTGGTGAGCCTCCTGCAGCAGCCGCAGCATGCGGCCAGCGTCGGGTCGCCGCCTGCGTGGGGCGATCCCCTTCGGCTTGAGCACGAGAAGTACGTCGCGACGGAAGTCTTTGGCAAGCCCGTTGAGATCCTTGTACGCGAAGGTTGACCCGCACAGGTCTTCGTTACCGACTACCCGATCCTGTCAAAGCCGTTTTACGCGCGTCGAAACGACGACGGGCGGACTGCCGCTGCTTTTGACCTCCTCTGTCCTCGCCTGGGCGAGCTGATAGGTGGTTCAGAAAGGGAAGAGCGTCTCAATGTTTTATCGGACAACCTGAGCGCCATGCGGCAGGACCTCCCCGTTGAGCAGAAAGTTGTGACGGACGGGCCGGCGGACCCGCTGAAATGGTACCTGGACCTGAGGCGGTACGGCTCTGCAAAGCACGCTGGATTTGGACTCGGCTTTGACCGATTTTTGATGTACATCACTGGCCTTACGAACGTGAGGGACACGACGCCGTTTCCACGCACGCCGGGGCATTGTGAGCTGTAGCAGTGTGACTGTGTATGTGCATATCTTTCATTAGGGAAGGCATTACTTCTTGCGATACAGCGAGCGCTTGACCGCATTGACAATGTTGGACGATTGCGGCAGTGCTGCAGCCTCAAGATTCTTCGCGTAGGGCATGGGGACATCGGCACCAGTTATGCGCTCGAGGGGGGCGTCCAAGTGGTCAAACGCATCGGCTGCAGAGTCAGAACCCACACTCTAATCGGTGTCGTACATTCCATGATCGCCGCAGCAATCTCAGCGCCGATTCCGTACATGTGCCAGCCCTCCTCCACTGTGACAATGTGGTTCGTCTTCTTGACCGACTCGACAATCGCAGGAACGTCTAATGGGCGAATGGAGCGCAAGTTGATGACCTCCGCGCTGATTCCTTCCGCTGCAAGCACTTCGGCCGCCTCAAGGGCCAGCTTGACCATGCGCGAGAACGCGACGATGGTGACGTGCTGGCCTACGCGTTCCGTCTTGGCTTTGCCGATGGGGATGAGGAAGTCATTCTTCATGGCCGCATCACTCATGGGAAAGGCCTGCCCATACAGGATTTCGTTTTCAAGCATCACAACGGGGTTTCCATCACGAATGGCGCTCTGAGACATATGAGAACTCAAACGGAGGGCACATGCCTTGAGGAGACCCTTCGCGTCTTCTGCCGAATAGGGGGCAACAACCTTGAGACCCGGGCAGTGGCCGTACCAGGATGCGAAGCACTGCGAGTGCTGAGCGGCTGAGGGATTACTGACATGACAGCACATGAAGGAGATACCGACGCCGGAGGCAGCGCCATTGGGGCCGCGGAAGACCATGGAGCACGGGATCGTGCCAGCGGACATGTACAACATCTTTGCGGCCGAGTTGATGACATGGTCAATGGCCTTAGCCATGTGAGCGCAGAAGCGACATCAATTTGCCTGCATAGAGAAGTTGAACGTCATGAACTCGATGATGGGCTTGAGTCCAGCCAGAGCAGCTCCGACACCAATGCCCTTCAGGTGAGAGGACTTCTGAGATTCAAACAGCGAATCCAGCCTCAGTAATGGGCGTGTCGATGATACGATCCGAGCCGTACTTCTCGTAAAGGCCTTTGCTCACCTGCATTCGTAAACTTACAAAAAACAAAGACCAACTTTGTACGCGCCACTGTATCTTGCAACTTCTTCACCCATGAGAAATACTCTCTTGTCGAAGGCCATTTCCTCATCCATAGCTGTGTATAGAGCCTCGCGGACGGTCATCTTCCAATTTCAGAAACGTTTGAGGGCACTCTTACATCAGCCATCGCAATTCGCGCGGTTGAAATGTTCCGTGAGAGAATACGAGAAGTAGGACCCTGCCTTAATGAGAAAAGTGAAAAGAATCCTGAAGAACGCGAGAAACAAGTGATGCTGCCACTCGGAGCATTGATTTTACGGCTGCTACAATTATACAGAATTACAGGATTCCTCAGACTGGAGGCATTCATTTCTCACCCTCTTGGTTGCAAGTTTATGGTGAGGAAGTCACGTAGCCTCTTGAGTCTTTTCTCTTGGTCGCTTCTTTCCTGAGGTCGCTCTGTCCTTCATTACGGCTTCAACGATCTGGCCCATACTTGGCCTCTCGAGCGAAAGCGAGGATCGGTACAGCATGAGGACCTCTCCATCACTTCCAATCACAGCATCCCCTATCATTCGTCATGCTCTTCATCGCATCTGCAAGTACCGCCCATTTGCATTCCGTCCTCTCCTGGCACCATCGCAAGCAATTTTCGATCTGCAGCTTTCGCTTCAGCGTAGAATGCCAGACAATCGAAATGCCACACGCTGCGAATAGATCTTGACATCCCCAGGAAGGAGTACAGAGTTCTGCATCATCACTATCGTGGGCACAACGACGTACCGTTGCTCGTCGGTGACGGTGCGGAGGGAGGACATTGTCTGACTGCGCCACGTCTCAATGACGCTGCGGTCAGAGAAGAAGACGACAACTGAGTGTGCGTTGTGGCCATTCAACGTGGCCTGCAGGTCTTGCACAGCAGCGACGTGATCTCGTCAAGGCAATCAGCTGCGACATGAGAAACTTGAATGATGTTGAGCACGATAAGTGGCGCATGAGAACGAGATGGAGAGTCCGCCCTTGCGACAACTGTTCCAGTGACACCATTTGCCCCAGCGCTGTATCGAACAAAGAGAGCCCCATTGGAACGTGTGAAGGCTTTGGATGGGGTGTCTGATGGAGGGACTTGTCCGCGTCAGCCAACGTGTCGTTCCAACGCTTTCGAGACGCTTCGAAGTCCTCCCAAGCGTCGCGCACGTCTTGAAAACGGAAGCTCATGCGAACACTATCCTCCAGCTGCTTGATCGTTTTGAATCCAAACGAAGTCATGGCGGCAAACATGCGGCCAATGAGGGAGGACAGCGCCGGGGCGGCGTCTTCTGGCGACGACTCTCTCGCCTTCAAAGCGAAACCTGAAAGAATGTCATCCATATCAGCTGCCAGCTGCAGGCATGCACTGACAACTTGGTGCCTTCGGTTCGTGCTCCCGTCCACCCTCAAGTTAAAAAATAAAAACGAGATTACACTAGAGTCAACAGCTTATGAACCGCGTCTTCGTCGTCCTCGTTTTGCTGGTGACCGCCTCGAATGCTGGATTCTTTCAGAAGCTCCAGAGTCTCACAGATGCGAACGATCCACTATTTGTAGGCAACCAGACCCTGGGATTCATTTTGAGATCCACTCGAGCGACGATCTGCAACTCAAACGTCGCCAGGATACCGATCGAAGTGCGAGGCACGTTTCCTTTGCGCTTCAATCTCATGAAGGATGGCAAATTGTATCGCAGAGGCATAACGAACCTGAAGGAGACTGAAATCTTGTTCACAGAAGGTGGCGAGTACACTTTACGCGACTTTCGGGACTCCAATGCTGTGACTCTGCAGGATTCAAGGAAGCTCCACATTGAGATGCGGCAAACCCCTTTCCTTGATCGTTTTCCCTCGTCAATCTGCGCAGACGAGAGCATCACGACGTCAATCTCAGGCCATCCTCCTTTCACGATCAATTTCAAGACGTCCTCTGGCCGCGCTCTCTCCTCGCAGACAATCTCGTCCCGCAACTTCTCTTTGACCTTCCCTACCCCAGACGCGTACTCCACGACGTTACAAGATTCGCAGCCGTCCTGCAACGTCCATCAGGAGCGCCTCCTCGTCGTAAACGCCCGTCCTGATGCGTCCCTCGTCGCTGTCCCCGACGCAGACAGCTGCGGTGAGCCTTCCTCTCTCTTGTTTGCGTCGCTGTTGTCGGGGCACCCTCCCTGGGCGATCGAGTTCGAACGAACTGTTGGGTCCAGCGCCCCCGTCCGCAGCGCCATGGTCAACCTCACCCGCCGCGTTGTGGCCGTGCCCGTTGACGAGCCCTCGTCGTGGCGCATCGTCTCCGTCTCGGACGCGACGGGCTGCATTCGCACGTACAGCGGCGAGCTCGTCCACGTCCACATCCCAGCACGCGTCAGCGCCGAAATGGCCAGCGCCGCTGTTGCCATTTGCCGCGACGGCAGGGGCTTCCTTAACGCGAAGCTGTCCGGCGCTGCGCCGTTTACTTTCACCCTCACCGTCAACGGGACAAAGTTCGCCACCCGCACGACGACAGACGCGACCGCGACAATTGAAGTCACCCTTCCTGGCCGATATCAAATTTCTCATGTCGTTGACGCAAATCAATGCGAGGCACACCCCTCCGACGTGACCTCCACCGTCTCCATCCACGACCTCCCCAACGCCTCCGCCCTCTCCTCCTCCCTCTGCGTCGGAGAGGCCGTCCGGATCAAAATCGCCGCCAAGCTCCCCGCCTACGTCACCCTCCTCAACCGCGACGATGCGACGCAGTCCACGTACACCGTCGACGACTGCTCCGTGAGGAAAGCCGTCGGAGAGCGCAGCGTGTGCGTCAGCGCTGATGGAATTTTTCAAACCGATCCTCTTGCGGCCGGAACATACGACGTCGCCTCCATCGTCGACGCGAACGGTTGCGTCGCTCCGCAGTGCGGCGCGCTGGGTGCCTCCGGCCCGTGCTCAAGTCGCTCTTTTGTCGTCGGTACGCTTCCTTCCGTCCGTAGCGCCCCAAGCGTCGTCGACACCTGTGCGGGTGCCCCTGCGACGATCTCCGTCGAGCTCGCCGACAACATCCTCCAAACGGCACTCGTCGCCGTTGGGGACGGCCCCTGTGCGTGGGGCCACTTGAGCGCGACCTGCCGCGAGGTTCACTCCCAAGGCGCTCGCCTTGACGTCCCAAACGCGTCGGCGGGGCTGCATCGCGTGCTGTCGCTTCGGAGCGGGCGCTGCGAGACCAACCCCTCGCTTCGCGTTCAAGTCGTTGAGCGGCCGAGGCCGCAGGCGTTCATCGACGGCGCGCACGTGATTTGCGCTGGCGAGAATGCAAGTTTGCACATTGCATTCAAAGGCACCCCCCCCTACAACGTCGACATCCTACGCGATGGCGTTCGGGTCAAATCCGTCCGCGATATCACATCAAATCCGTTCCTCTGGGCGACGTCAGCGCCCGGCGAATACGCCCTGGACGCGGTGATGGACCGCAGCGGCTGCACCGGCGACACGTCGGGCCAAGCAACCGTCAGCATGCACGCGCTGGGGCGAGCAGCCCTGCGGCAGCGCGTTGACGCGGTCTGCATGAACCAACCATTTAACCTTCATTTTGATGTGTCGCAGTCCAATGACGTCAAAAGCGTTGACAACCTCATCCACCCCTTCGACTTCACAGTCCTCCGCGACGGCGTCGTGTTTTACCAAGCCACGAGCAACTCAAACGAGCTCCTCGTCCCCGCCCTCGGCCCCGGCAAATACTCCTTCTACGAGGCCATCGACGGCCGCAACTGCCCCCTCGAGAAATTGGACCCCATCGTCGTCAAAACCCTCTCAGATCCCGGCTTTTCCCTCGCATCCAACGGTCGCACGCGCGTATGCGTCGACTCTTCGGTCGGCGTCCAACTTGGCGGCACGGGGCCGTGGCGGTTCAACGTGACGCAGTTTGGCCGCACCACCCCTCGCGTTGAGGCAAAGTCCCTTGTCTTTTTCAAAACCGGGAGCAACCCGGGGGAGATCTTTTTGGACGCGTTGTCCGACGCGCACTGCCCGAGCGTGTCGCAGCTTCGAATATTCGTCAAGCCCCCCCCGGCCGCATCCGTCGAAAAGCAGCCCTGTCGGGACCTCTGTGCCGGCAATTTTAAAAGCTCCCTCTTCTTCAGCGCGTCAGTGGGCCAGGAGCCTTTCAGCGTCGAACTGCGGCCAAAGCTGGGTGCCCCCGTTCTCATTTCTGATGTTGGCAAAGCGCAGGAGGTGATGGCGGTGCCGGAGGATTTTGAGCTGGTTGAATTCTCCGTCGTTGACAACTTCGGGTGCTCGGCGACAATCGCCAGCGCCGCCACGGCGCAGCTCGAGTTGTGACATTTTGAATATTTTGTAAAGTTCTTCTCACATCATTTACACACATCAAGTCGCTTGTACAGCGCCCCCAAGCACGCGCCACTTGCTCTCAAACTCGCCGCGGTTCATGTAGCACCCGACCATTTTCCTCCGGCCGCTAAACGACGTGCGCGCGTGGAGCACGCGGCGGTTGTCGACGAGGAGCATCACGCCGGGCTTGAGGAGGAGTTCAAAAACGTTTGACGGCCGCGCCAGCTCCTCCTCCCACGCCGCCAGCGCGTCGTAGAGGGCCTCAGTTTCTGGGGGGGGGAAGTAAAACGGCGCCCGATCGCAGTTGTTAAACCGCACGTCGACGATGCGGCCGCTCCCGTCCGCTCGGAGGATCGGCGCGACGGCGCGGTAGTGGGTTGCGCTGTCGACGTAATGCCACGGCAGCGCAACCCGCAGCAGCGTCTCAAACGCAGCTGGGTTGCCGTTGCGAAGATTTGTGGCTGCTGTGAGCCCGTCGGAGAGGAGGGTGTGCCCCCCCGTGGCGTCGTAGAGGACGCAGTGGAACATTTGCACGCCGGGGGGCTCGTCGAGGTACGTCCCGTCGGTGTGGAGGGGCAGCGCTTCGGTCGTGTAGGCGGTGTCGGTGAAGGCCATGTCGGCGCCAAACTCCCAAAAAGCGCCATAATTAGTGTTTCGGATGACGCCAAATCGCTCGCAGAGGGACTGGGACGGGGCTGACGTGTCAGAGGGGACGCCTTCGATGAGGGCCACGCCGCGGGTGAAAACAGAGGCAACGGCAGCCTTGAGGTGTTGGGGACTGGTCATCACTTCATCGTAGATGAATGAAATTGATGGCAGCGCTTCTCTTAGAGACAATTGCGTCCATGGCTGGGGCTGTGGAGTCGCTGTAGATGAAGCTTCGGTTGAAAATAACTCGTTCAGAGAGATTTCTGAAGTATGGTGGTCATCGCTCCAGTCCACTTTGAGGACACCGGTGTCAATGTTGGCAGAGCGTACAGTTCCTTTCAAAACGTCTCTGACTGAAACGTTGCGCTGCATCGTCACTGAGTTTCGACATCTCGAGCAAGAGCAATGATCCCGAATCCATCTTGAAGACACATGCTTGTTGCATGTTGAGGTACTCACCCTCAGCAAGGACAAGCTATCCTCAAGAGAGCAAGTAACAGAGGAGAGCGCTCGGGAAACTACAGAACGAGCAGACCGCATGTTAAAGACTAAACATAGAGAAATTTGAGAAATGCATATGGCATGGAGTCGATTCGATTTACTCAGAATCCTCGACTATGAGCACAACCTTACCCCTAACACGTCCTGTGGCCTGGCGATCGTACGCTTCTCTAAATTGCTCCAGCCGGTACTCAGAGTCAATCACAGCTCTCATCTTCCCGTCCTTGACCATCGTATCCACTTGCTCGAGAAGTCTCCTGTCCCCAAAGCACGTAATAAACTGAAAGCTGCAGCTGCTAAACCATGACAAGACCTTCGTGCAGCTCAGTGATAACGAAAACTTAAGCAACCGACCGACAGTAAGTGGGCCTTCGTTGTCCGTGTCAAAAGCAATCGCAACGAATCGTCCTCCTCGCCTCAAGACATGCTTCCCTTTGCCGAAATTCGCGTTCGCTCCAACGCAGTCCAACACGACGTCGTATTGGCCTGTCCTTGTTCCGAAATCTTCCTTGTTGTAGTCGATTGTCTCCGACGCCCCCAGGCTCTTGCAAAGCTCGCTATTTCTCTCACTGCATGTGACAGTCACCGTTGCTCCAATGGCCTTCGCAATCTGGATGGCAGCAGAGCCTGTTCCTCCCGACCCGCCTAAAATGAGGACTGATTGACCCGATCGAAGGTCAGCTGCCTGCAGCGCCTGTAGCGAGGTCTCCGCGACGCACGGCAAAGAGGCGGCATGTGAAAAGGACAAGGCCTCCGGAATTAGAACCAGGCTGTCTTCGTTCATGACGACGTACTCGGCGAAGCACCCGCATGCCCTGAAGTGCGCAAGGCCATGGACACGATGGCCGGATGAGAGTCGAGAGACAGCGCTACCCACAGCGGTGACAATTCCGGCAACATCAACGCCGGGGACGGCTGCAGAGGTGAAGAGCGTCATGTAGCCGAGGGCCATGCGCACATCATTCGGGTTTAGGGCAGCAGCTTTCACTTTGACAATGACCTGATTTGGCTCTAAGTGAGAGGAGTTTGGCGCCACAAGGTCAGCAACTAACTTGACTGAGTCCAGGCCATGGCCTTCAATGCGCAGCCCTTTCATTGACGACGACTTTGACTAGGACAGCATCGCCACAAGAGGAAAGAGAGGGAGTCGGGTCAGCTTGAGCGAATTCGATTGAAACGGAACTAAAAGCACGTAATGATGGGGAATTGACGCAAGAAGGGCAACAGGATGAAGGTACCATCACGCTATGTCAAATTCTGTTAATTGTAATTTTACAGATTTTACAGGATGCGCGGGTTGTTTTATGAGCGATATGGCCTTGAGGCGATCAGACTTCGAGACGACTTGCCATTGCCAGCGCAACCTATCCTCTCGCAAGTCAGAATTCAAGTTAAAGCAGCCGGTTTAAACCAGGCCGATGTGAAGATTGCGAAAGGTTACGTCAGCATGTTCACCTCGATCAAGGTGCCTGGACTCGACGTCGCTGGAGAAGTCGTAGCGATTGGACCTGCTGTGACGAGGTTCAAGGTTGGCGATAGCGTGTATGGCAGCACCGACTTCCGTCAAGGCGGGACATTTGCAGAAGTTGTGTTAGTTGACGAGCAGTATCTCTCGCACATTCCGAAGGGCCTCTCTTTTTCGGAAGCAGCCTCTATACCCCTCGTGTCTGAGCTCGCTCTCCAGGCGTTAAAGGCTGCTGACGTCCAGCCTGGAGAATCGGTGCTCATTCTTGGAGGATCTGGAGGCACTGGCTCTGCTGCCATTCAGCTCGCGAGGGCCATGGGAGCTCGGGTAACAGCGACATGCAGTGGAGGTAATAGTGAGTTCTGCAAGAGCCTTGGAGCGGACAAGACCATTGACTACACCATGGAAAACTTCGGTGAAAGGGCTGGAGAATTCGACATTGTCGTTGACACCGTTGGTAAGGCAGAGCATTTCACGCAAGCGAAGTCAGCTTTGAAGCGAAGGGGACGTTTTGTGTCGACTGCGTACGATCATGATGGCCCCATGAGTGTCGGCCAGATCTTTGTCTTCGCAGCAACAATAGTCTACAGATTATGCAGTTCCTTCTTCTCTTCTATCAGCTTTTCGAACGTGAACGCAAGCAGCAGCCACATCCTGCTGGAGGAAATCAGCAAGTTCTACTCTGATGGGAAGTTCAAGCCAGTCATTGAAGCCGAGTACAAGTTGGAGCAATTCCGCGAGGCGTTCTTACGACAAGAGAGCAATCGGACACGTGGGAAGAGCGTGCTTGTCCTCACTCTGAATTAAAATTAACAATATAATTTAATCTGTACAAGACACCGTGGAAGTTATTTTTGGAGTCCGTGAATTTCGAACACGACGTGCAGGCCAAGAAAAGACAATTTTGACTCTTCGATACTAGTATTCAAGATGAGCACTTCTCTGCGTGAGAGTCCTTGGAGTTTGCGGGACTCTGATGACACGAATACAGGATGGCGGTGAGTCTCCGTTTCACAGCCAAGCCCCTGACCAAACAGGTTCAGCGATATTTTATGTGCAGTGCTTTGCACAGAGCCACGCACGAAGATTTCTTCCTCACAGCTTGAGGCTGCTGATGACGAAAAGTGACATTCTTGTGCGGATGAGAATGACTTAGTAGCTTTTCTTGCGGAACAGATGACAGCGACGGCGGTGCCAGCGACACCGACATCAGGTCAGGGAGAGATGGGGCACATCGGGGTGCAACGGAGTCGCTCTTTAGTCCTCAAGATGGCTTTGACCAATGCATCGGTGGCCAAGATGCTGGGCCGATGGGGAGGGCTTTGTTTGAAGAGGAGGAGATTGAGGGGGAGGAAACAGAATTGAACGAGACCGCTGTTGCCAGGAGGGGTGCTTTATTTGTACAGAGGTAAGAGAACGGAATTTTCTTGATTTTTGAGTCCATTAGTTCAACCGCATTGGCTCAGGTCGCACTTTTAAAGCGGCGGGGTTTGGATGAGTGGCATGGTATGTGTTTATTTTAATCTCACGTTGTTCAGTGCTGACGACTCCGAAGCCGTGGACGAGTGAGTTGAGGCAGCGTCGTCGTCTGATGCCCCAGGGACGGGTGCGTCGAAGAGAGCGACGACGAAGCGGAGGGACGCTGCGGTGCGGTCGAAACGAGTGCGGTTGCGGTTGCGAGTGTGGGTGTGGGTGTCGACGGAGAGGAGGAGAGGCGGCGCCATTCGTCAAGGGGGACGCGGGAGCTTGCGGACGAACAGGGGGACTACAGCGACAGCTCGCTGATTTCGGACGCGACGATTGGATGGACGGCGGACATTTTCACAGACGATGAGGTTACGGGGGAGGGGGTGACCCCTGTGGATGAGCGAAAGGACACATGGGCGAGGGTGGGTCGAAGAGACGTCGATGTAGGGGCGGAAGGGAGCGAATTGGTGCCACGGCTGGTTTTCCGAGATGTCGGGACGTCAGCAGCGTTTGAGGAGGCGGACTCTGATGAACAAGGTGGGGGGGGGAGAGAAGGTGGTGTGCGGCGCTGTTGCGCTTGCAGGTGCTCGCTTGAGGCGGACAGGAGGGCTGTTGTAGGGCCTGTACTTGACTCGAGCGTTGGCTGCGACGAGATGACGCGAGGGGGAAGGGCGGGTGCTGGGGCGGAGGCGTCCATTCAAGGGACATCTTCGCGTTGCGCTCCGCATCTCCTCCCGCCACAGCCAGAGAGCGCGCACGGAGCTCCTCCGTCCCTTGTCGGCCTTCCTCCTTTGCCACCACCTCCCCCCCCCCCTATTTCCTCCGTTCTTGGGGGTGGCGGCCATTTTGCTCCAGGTTTCTGCCGAAATTCTTTTGTTTTGACGACTCAGCTGTCCTCCCGTCGATGCAATCCCCGTCTTTCCTCTCCCAACCTCCAATTCCCCCCCCCGCCCCCCCTCCGATTTTGTCTGTTTTGGGGGGAGGGCCTCCTGCGTCGCTGACTGGGTTGGCTCCTCTGCCACCCCCCCCACCCCCCCCGATTTCGTCTGTTTTAGGGGGAGGGCCTCCTTCGGCGCTGACTGGGTTGGCTCCACTTCC
>JAIYDP010000190.1 GCA_027487435.1 Verrucomicrobiaceae bacterium
CCCGCCTCCACCCGTCCCGCCTGACCCGCATTGAGTCCCTTGAGCGAAATGACACGTGAAAATATTTTTAGAAAATGTTTTGAAGACGGAAATATTTTTAGAAAAATTTGTAACGTGAGTGCCGTGTAGACATTGGCATGTGAGTAAACATCCCCCTCACCCTAAACCCTAAACCCTAAACCCCAAAACCCTAAAACCAGGCGAAATCTACAACAGCGACGGCTTTAACAGCACAACGCCCACGACGACGACGACGCGACTCCGCATGAAGCGCCCCCCGTCCCGCCTTCAGCCGTCTCGCCTGATCCGCATTGAGTCCCTTTAGCGAATTGACACGTGAAAATATTTGTTTAAAAATTTGTAACGTGGGCGCCGTGTAGACGTTGGCATGTGAGCAAATCCTACTCTAAACCCCCCAAAATTTATAAAGCGATTGATTTCCAAAAAGTATGTTTTATTATGGAGGCATTGACAAAAATGCGTGTTTGCAGGAGTCTTCCAATATCGCTACGTTTCAGGACCAATGAGAGACTTAACTGAAGCAGAACTCGAATTGGTTGTTGTCACAGCTTTGTACTCAGCTTTGAGCTTTTCACATGGTGAGCGGCCTTCTCAGGCATTGCACAGCACGATGGACAAAGGGTACATCATTTCATGCGAGTTCTCAATTCGCGGAAGGCCGCAAACGAGAAAAAACAGAAAGAGGCACACCCAAGTCGCCTCATATGGATTGACGAGGCTGGCTTTAATCTTTGGATAAGAAGGAGTGTTGGATGGTGACAGTTCCCAGTGCATCTCAGCGCAACATCATCGTTTTCATGGCGTGAATAGTGAAATCATCAAGTGCTCGTTCGAACAGAGGCATTCGAAGGCATCCTCTTCTCATTTGCGCTACGCAGGGTCATTGATCGAAGATGGAGAAGTCTCCAGTCCAAGAGGGTCACTCGGAACCGCCTGAAGAATTCTGGGATGGACAACTGCGCAATACATGGAACCTCCATAGTTCTGTCATGCGTCAGAGAACATGGCCAGGATCGATTCGAATTGGGTTCTCTACCTCCCTACTCTCCGCTGAACCCCGTTGAGAAGCATTTTCAAAATTGAAGAATTTAGTAGGCCAGGACTTCGGAACGTTATCGTCAAAAATCACCCAGGAGGACTGCGCTGGCTGTAAATCACATTGTGAGAGATTCTTCACAAGTTGCATGGATAGAGAGAACACTCAAGGAACTGAAACCGAGGAAGCAAGAGACACTGCAGGCAAAATGTGATTCCAAAAGGAACGAAAGGACCCTCGTCAATGTACTCTTCATCGAGCCGGGTGTGAGTATCAAAGCCGTCGAAGTGAATCAATGAAGTGAAGAGAACGAAAAATGAAGTGGCCTGCACGAATGATCGAAGTCAACAAACGAATTATCTCAACGGAATAAGAGTTTATTGTTAAACTCGTCAGACGATTGAGCGAAAGCTCAGATGGACCGCAAACTTCTTTCTGTCCACAAAACCAAAGCATGGACAATGAAGATTCTGCACGAGCTTACGAGGCGCGCAGGGGGTCAGCACGTGGCCAAAGTGTTCCCCCTGCTCACGTCAATGGACGACCAGCTCCCTTTCTGCCACGACATCAGCGATTGGTTCTCCTTAGATTCCTTTTGATTGACTTGAAGCAGCAAGTAGATCCGTATCAGGGTCGTCTACAAGCAGTGAGGGGTAGAGGCAGAGGTCAAGATCGCGTCTCATGGCAACGGAGCGGAAGAAGCTTTGGACGCCCCATTCATGCCAGGTCTTTCCCCGTTCACTTCCTTCGCTCACAATGCGTCCAGAGCTGCTGACTCGCTGTCGGCGCGGAGCATGAGCTTCGTCCCTGCCAACGCCTTTGCAAATGAGCTAGTCATCATGCTGTCTCCCACCCCCACGTCACAGCTCAGCGATGAGCTGAAGGAGCTCTTGGAGGACCGAAGCCGCTGGAAGTGTCTCGTTGCAGCGCTTAAGTCTCTTACATCGTCGGAGTATGCTGGTTCAAGCGCCTACGATCAATTACAGCGTGCCCTACCTCCCCTAATCAAAGCGCTCGAGGGGGGGGTAAGGTCGGATCACGTTCGGCGATTTCTTTTCATACCCCTGTCAGAGGATTTCTTCCCCGCCCTCGCCTCCCTCGTGCAGTTTGACGCGCAAGTTGCGGCGGTTTCCCTTGCAGAAAGATCGCTCGGGGAAATGGTTGCTCCCTTAGGGAGGATCGTCAAGGCGCTGGTGGAAGGCAGCATCGAAGGAGACTTCGAGCGAGCTCTGCACGTGATCGATGTCCTCTTCGCCACCACGCAAAGTCTGCCCCCCCTTGGGCGTGACGATACTAGATCCTCCCTCTTGCAAACAAAGGCTTTAATCTCACGCCTTGCAAAATGTCGCTCAGATGCGCACCGCAACGAAGAGCGATCTCCCCCCGGCCTCGTTCGGATCGTGAAGGCCAGAGACCCAGTGGGGAGGACCCCGACAGTTATGGCGTACGTGGTCGAGCCCCTGACGCGAGTGGCATCAGGTCACAGTCGTGTGGATGATGTCCTACCAACTCCGCCACAGCTTTTTTCTACCCTTGTGCAAGACGTTGATGGGTCGTTGCACCTCAATGGTGACCCGAGCTGCACGACAACGGAGAGGATGTACATGGACGCATTGTTCCGAATCATGCAGTACGAACAGCTCAGACAGCCGGCGGAAGTGTTGGCAACCATTTTCGGTCCTCAGGGTGGGCAGTCACGCGAAGCGATAATGGCAGCACCCTCTGGCACGGCTGCTCGCGTTAAGTTTGGGAAGGAGCTGCGGGACACATGCGCCGTGACCGTATTTCATGACGTCGTCCTGTCATCTTTTGGGGCGCGGCTGGGATGGGAAGCACTCTCATTGATGGCTACGATGCATTGTGGCCCTCGTCGCTGTGCAGGTTCAAAAACTGCCGAAAGCGCTGTTCGTGTGGAGAAGATGGTGGAACAGGGAACCCTGGTTGTGTTGACAAATCCTTTCGACTGCAAGGAAAGATGCGGGGAGGTCCTCTTCGCCAAGGCTCTTTCAGGCCTTGTTCCGAATGCTGTGACAGTCTCAACAGAAGTTGAGAATGACCAGTTGGCGCCCCTCCAGCAGTTCAGCGTCGAGTTGGAGGCCCTTGACGATGACCTGTTCAGTTACGGACGTGCTGGCGCTGCATACTGCATGCTCTTGCTTCCCCTTGACTTCGTGTTCAATGTTGGCCATCGCATCCTCCACATGCTCGCCAGAAGCTCGGCCCCGCCGATGCCCCGCCTCCTCGTCGACTCTCTCCTTCCCCAGCGTCGCCCTACTGTGCGTGAATTCATGCAGCAGCCGATCGCTCCGTCCATCAACGCCTCTTTTCTCGTAAATCTCTCAGAGCGGACAGTGGCCGCCTCCCTTTCATCTTTGCGCACATCCAGCCAAGAGGAAACTATCAGCGCTCTTCGCGACGCCAAACGCCAGAGTGGATCGTTTCTCCTTGACCACTCTCAGCTGGAGGCCTTTGGGGCGGCTATGACATCGCGTGTGACCCTAATTCAAGGGCCCCCTGGATGCGGCAAGACATTCATTGGCGTGCAGATCGTTCGGGCCCTGCTGGCGTCATCGAGAAGGGACAGAGTGCTGCTCGTGTGCTTCACAAACCACGCGCTGGATCAATTCATAAGACACTGCATTGACAGCGGGATTCCTCTTGAGTCAGTTTGCCGCCTGGGTTCCAAGTTCAAGTGGGAGGCTCTTGAAAGAAGGTCCCTCAATCGTATCAAGGAGCAATGGCCTCCAAGAGCCAATCACGCTTTCAAAGAGTTGCGATCAGAAATTCGTGAAAGAGTTGACTTCGCGCGGACAGAGTTCAGAGCGACCCTCCCCGAGGACGCAAACGATATGGAGGTTCTGCTGCATCTCAACCGAATTGAGAGCCCACTGACCGCTGGAATATTCCAAAGCATCAAAGATGATGAAGGATTCGAAGAGGTTTCCAATTCTTCAAAGAAAGAAATTCTGGCGCAGTGGCTCAACGGGGACAAGCGCCTTGGGGTTGCTTTAGAAACCTTGACCGCACACTCCATTTGTCGAACAAGCGACTTCAGCGCCGTCTGGAAAATTCCCAAAGTTGAGCGGTTGAAGCTCTTGTCCAAGATGAGAGCTGTCCATCTCAGGAAAATGTCAACCACCCGGCGTTGTGTTGACGACTTGGCTGATTCAATCGCACGTCTTCGTGGTCGCGAATCCCGCGAGTCTCTGATCAATGCGAATGTTCGCATCCTATGCGCAACGTCGTCTTACTGCGCGCTTAACCCAGACCTGATTGAGGAGTTCGCTGCTGAAACCGTCGTTGTCGAGGAGGCCGGTGAGTTGCGTGAAGTTGATACCCTCCTTGCGCTAAGAGATGCGACAAAACGGGTTGTCCTCATCGGCGACCACCTCCAGCTCCGCCCCAAGATTTCTCGCCATGAGCTCACTGCAACTTTTGGAAAGATCCACTGCCGCGTCAACGCTGATGTCAGCCTTTTCGAGCGTCTTATCGCTGCTGGCATGCCCCATGTCACCCTCTCTGTGCAGCGCCGCATGCGACCTGAGATCGCCGACCTTATTCGTCGTGCTGATTGCATGGCTCTCTACCCCTCACTCGTCGACCACACGGTCGCGGTTACTCGGGGACCTCCCCTTGGGTTTTCTCCTCAAGCCTCTGTTTGGTGGCTTGCCCACACGTTTCCTGAGGACAAGCCAGATTTCATGAAGTCGCGAACGAATAGTCGCGAGGCTGCAGTTGTTGTCAATGTTGCATCGTACGTCGCGCCACAGCATCGTGACGGTGGCACCATCGCTGTGCTGACACCGTACCTGGGCCAGCTACGGGAGCTGCGCAAGCAGCTCGAAAAGGTCCGCATCACCACGCGACTTGAAGATGCAGATTTGGAGGGACTGCGGATTGGCGGCGATAGAGGTCTAGATTCCAGGGGTGACAGTAAGGCCCTCAAAGATTGTGTCGCACTTGCAACGGTCGACAACTACCAGGGGGAGGAGGCTGATGTCGTGATTGTTTCGCTCGTGCGGTCAAACCATGACGGCTCGATTGGATTCTTAGGCGACGTCAACCGCGTGAACGTCATGCTCAGCCGCGCGAAGCAGCAGCTCATCATCGTTGCAAATGTCGGCACCATCCGCGTCTGTCAGAATCAATCAGCTGCTCCTTTCCGAAGAGTCGTCGACTACCTTGACGGCAAAGGTTGCGTTCAGCGGCACATTCCGCTCGTTTGCAAAAACCATGGGGCCGCAGCAACCGTGACCGTCGACAAGTCCGATCAACTTCGCACTCGGTACAGCGACGGTGGGTGCGAACAACCTTGTGGCGCAGTGAAACCTTGCGGCCACGTTTGCAAGCGCAGATGCCACCCCGACGACGGCAGCCACAAGATTGGTGCTGCGACGTGTCAAGAGGTATGTCAGCGCACGCCGTCATGCGGGCGACATGCTTGCCTGCGGCGTTGCGGCGACGAGTGCGACCCTTGCAGTGCGTTCGTTGTTGAGAAGATCGCGCGGTGTGGGCACGAAGTTCGCGTCAAGTGTATCGACTTTGAAGAAGACAAACGACTTGATGTCGTCGTGTGTAAGTGCCGCTTGAAACAGGCTGAAAAATCTTTGTGTGGGCACGAAGTGGCGATGGAGTGCGGCGTCGTGAAGCGTTTGGACGAAGGGGAAGCCCTGAGCAAATTGATCGTGCACAAGGATGGCCTTTTCTGCTGTGCAGCCCCTTGTGGAAAAACCTTCTCTTGCGGCCACACCTGCAATGCCACTTGCGGAAATTGCCATGAGCGGTTTGCTGACATCCTCACCAGTAGGGTCTGTGAGACAGATAGAGAACATAGCAATTTTAACAAATTTAGCACCGGTCAAAGCGAAGCGAGGCCCCGCCCATCTGCTGACACCCTGCCCCTCAGTTCGGTCACCAATTTCCGCTCTGCGGCTGTTCTCTCCGCCCATGCCGGTAACTGCCTCCGCCGCTGTGGGCGCCCGCTGCCTTGTGGTCATGACTGCGTGAAGACCTGCCACCTCCCCAACCCATGCCCCTCATCCTGCATGCAGCGCTGCAGAACGACGTGCATTCACCTCCCCAAAGGCTGTGGGAGGTCGTGTATCGACCCTTGCAACCTCTGCTTCGAACCTTGCGCGTGGGCATGTTCAGCACACAGTGACGGATCCCCACTCCAAGCTTGTAGCCACCCGTGCTGCCTCCCTTGCGACCGCAAGCTCTGCAACCGACGCTGTGATGTCGTCCTCAAGTGCGGTCATCAATGCGCCTCTCTTTGTGGTGAAAAGTGCGAGGGGGTTCCTTGCGTCGTTTGCAATCCGTTGCAGCGGCTGATTAGCGCGGTTGAATTTGAAATCACTGTCGCGCAGGTTGATCTGGCAAGTGATCGGATCCTGGCGACGCCATGCGGCCACTTGGCGCTCATGAGCGAGCTTGATGTGATGTTTCATCTCGAAACGGCGTATGACAAGAATTTGATGCCAGCGACGATTGGAGCGATGAAGGAGAGGCTGGGAGAGGGATTTGTGGTGCCAACGTGTTTTCAGTGCCGGCGGACGTTGGAGTCTGTTGATGGGCTGCTGTGCCGCTACACTCGCGTCTGCAAGATCATCA
This sequence comes from Verrucomicrobiaceae bacterium, assembly GCA_027487435.1. Classification (GTDB taxonomy): domain Bacteria; phylum Verrucomicrobiota; class Verrucomicrobiia; order Verrucomicrobiales; family Akkermansiaceae; genus UBA956. The sequence continues at coordinate 6,668 of JAIYDP010000190.1, forward strand.
GGTTCGACGCTAACGAGCAGAATTTCGCTCAAGTTGTCTCTGCGAAGATCGACGACGCTGCTGCAGCCCTCACGCAATTGAGGTTGCGCGTTGATGAGCGGGCAGTTCGCGACGTCTTTGAGAAGGTCCAAAAACTAAAATCAGAAATTGCGACACGAAGCCCCTTCGCGCGCCTTACCGCCGCAATGGCTACTGCCTCTCGTAACGCTTCCCTTCGGTTTGAAGCTGTTCCTGCGCTGTCCCTATCTGCGCAGGTCTTTGAGCTCGAGCTCTGCGCTAACGCAATCGCCATCAGCGCGGAAAAGTGTGGCAAGTCGACAGCGGCTGGCATAAAGCGCAAGTTGAATAATATTCTTTTGATATCTCAATTGGGTGTTGCCGAAGCGAGCGCGTCTGGAGCGACGACGACGTGCGCGCGAATTGCTGCCGCCGCCGCAGTCGCCGTGGAGGCCGTCATGTTGGAGCTCTGCGCGGCCAATCAAGCCGATGAGCCATTTAGAACGACAAAGTCGTTCCTCGCCGCAAAGCTTGCCGAACCCATCAGCCTGACGTTGGCCGCACTCTGCCCAAAGTTTGGCGCCCTCGCGGCAACTGCAGCGGCGCTCGCGCCGAACGTGGCGCCAATGACGCTGAAAGAAGTCCTCAAAGTCATGCCGGAGATGGCGAGGAGGGGGGCGTACGGTTCGCACGTCAAGCGCTGCCCCAATGGGCACTTCTACTTCGTCGGTGACTGCGGCGGCGCCATGGAGCGAGGCGTCTGTGCCGACTGCGGCGCCGTCGTTGGGGGGGAGCGTCACGTGAACGCACCGGGCAACGATGACGTTGACGAGGTGTAGTTGTGCGGCGATAAAGTCGAGCACAAGGACATGCTATGAACAACTTAAAAGCCAATGTCACTCAGTAAGATTGCATTCGCACTTGGTGCATCAGCTTTGGTGCATCAGCTGTCACCGGTTGTCAATGCGGGAAATACTGCAGACCCAAGAGACCAACTTCATCCTATTTCATTGTCCACATCAGGCCCTCTGAACAATCGGAAATTCGCAACAACTGCCACATTACAAAATCTTATGCGGCCTCCTCTCGTCATCTGGCGCCTGGGAGACAGATTTTGCGTACGCCAGTGTAGTGTCTATGACTACCTTCGGATGCGTCATTTCTCATTCAATTTTAATCGAAAAGCAATTTTTGCCCCCAATAATAACAAAATGTCCAGCATCCACTGCAAGTCCCGGTGATGAGATCCCTTCCACCTAGGCGTTTGGCTCTCCCTAAATCCTCAAGGACAGGCCGATGGCGTCTTTCTCTCACTACTACGAAAGCACCTGTCAAAGTCAAAGTCAAAGTCAAAGTCAAAGTCAAAGTCAAAGTCAAAATGAGAATTGAGACAGAGGTGAAGCTTGACTTCAAGGACGTCCTCATCCGTCCCAAGCGCTCCACTCTTGCAAGTCGATCGCAGGTGGATTCTCCTCTTCAATTCTCACGTCCAAGGTGTCTTTGAAGAGGACTTACACCTTTCGCAACTCGAAGAAAACGTGGACAGGCGTTCCTCTGATTGCAGCGAATATGGACACGATAGCTACCTTCGAGCTTGCCAAGACTATGTCTCGGCATCACTGCGTGACTGCAGTTCACAAGCACTACACGGTTGAAGACTGGATTGCGTTTGCAAATGAGAATCCGACTGCATTGCCTTTTGTCGCTGCTAGCGCTGGATCGGGCGATTTTGACAAGCTTGTCCGCATCGTGGAAGCAACGGGAGTTGAGCTGATATGCCTTGACGTCGCAAACGGATACAGCGAACACTTTGTCGATTTTGTTCGAAAAGTTCGGCAGCGCCTCCCTGACAAAACAATCATTGCGGGAAACGTCGTCACAGGCGAAATGACGGAGGAGCTTCTCCTCTCTGGTGCGGACATTGTCAAGGTTTGTGTCTTATTGTCGCCGATTGACCTTGATAGGTTGGAATTGGACCTGGCTCCGTCTGCACGACTCGCAAGCAGACGGGGGTGGGATACCCGCAGCTCTCGGCTGTCATCGAGTGCTCTGACGCCGCTCACGGTCTGGGAGGACACATCATCTCTGATGGCGGTTGTGCTTGTCCCGGCGATGTTGCCAAGGCTTTCGGAGGTGGCTCTGATTTTGTCATGCTCGGGGGCATGTTGGCGGGTCACGACGAGTGCGCAGGGGAGGTGATTGAGCGCGCGGGCAAAAAGTTCAAAATGGTTGCTTGGCCACCCTCACGACGTCTGATGTGCAGTTTTACGGCATGAGCTCGTCCACGGCGATGCACAAGTACGTCGGAACCGTGGCAGAGTACCGCTCATCGGAGGGCAAGACTGTCGAGGTACCCCCCCCTCACTCTCCGCCGCAGAGTAAGATCATGAGGTCCCTTACAAGGGTCCGTTGGAGCCGACGATTTTGGATATCCTCGGGGGGCTTAGGTCAGCTTGCACGTACGTCGGCGCAGCTGAGCTCAAAGAGGTTGGCGCGGGGGGTGCTTTAAACCCCTAATTTGGAAAGTTGAGCAAGCGGACGACGTTTGTGCGCGTGACGCAGCAACTGAATGAGGTGTTTTCAAACCAGCCCCTCGTTGACGCCCCGCGCACTGCGCCGGCAGATGGCGGCGACGGCACGAAGCGAAAGCGCGAATAGGGGGGTGGGGGATATCTAAGCTTTGCCGCTGTATTTGAAATCTTTTTGGAACCCTTCGTACACCTCCTTCAAAAACAGCTTGCCCGCGCTTGTTGTCGTCGCACTCACCATTTGCAAACTAAATCGTCAGAACTTTTAGCACGTCACCCGCACTCGCTGTCGCTGCAGCTCTGCAGCAAACAATAGACCCCTCGCAAGACAATCCGCCGATGCCGCAACGCCACCGCCCTTGCGCTGAGGGTTCCAACGACGTCCCGCAGGAGTTCCGCAACGTAACGGCGCGAAATTGCCGCAGCGGCTGCAAAGCGCTCGAGCGCGCGGCCGAGCAGAAGGGCTGCAGTGAAAGACTCGTCAGACGTTGCGATGAGGAATTTAACGACAACGTCAGTCAGCTCTGTTAAGTTAGAACGGCCGTGGGGGAGGGGCACGTTGAAGGAGGAGGGTGAGCGCAGAAATGAAGTCGCGCGCCATGCTGCCATGGCGGCCCAGCAGTGAGTGAACGAAGCGAAGCGAATGCAGCGCAACGGTCAGGGACGGTGACGTCGTCAATGTGGAGTTAAAATAAAAGACCATGGCGCACACGGCGCGAGGGGGGATGGCCTCTTCGTTGACAAAGCGGCTCAAAGAGTGGCAGAGCCGCCCCCTTTCAGCCGCAGAGGGGAATGGCGCCGCCATGGCCTCCGCGACGGCAGGAAACCATTTTTCCATCGCGTGCGCCCATTTTGATGTCACTGAGTAGGGGGAGGGGGGTCAGACGGCGCGTCGGTGACTCAAACCGAAGGGGCTGTCAACGAGCGCGCCGACGCACGCCGACGTGAGCTCGCCGAGGCCCCCAACGGCCCCCCACAGCTGCGCCCACTGCGCCCGCGAAGATGCAGCCGCGACGGCTGCCACCAGATCCGTCCGTTCTGACAAATCAATCAAAGCACGAGGCGGCGGGACTTTGACTGATGGCAAGAGAGAGAATGGCGCAGAAATAGCGGTCTGACAAGCCCCCCCCCCCCTGAGACAAAGCGAGGAGACAAGCGACGATGCAATCCACGTCGGCGACGGCACATGCGGCCGCAAGGGCCCGCAAGAGGAGCGCCCCATCAACGCTGACGCCTGGCGACGTCAAAGGGTGTGATGGGCCGCAACCCTCCCGAATTGAAAAGCGGATCCGCTTCTTTAAGCCGGAGAGGTCCCCCTTGTCGAGAGCCGAGGCGACACAACTTGACAGCTCTTCCAAAAACAAATCGTCTAGTTTGCGTTTCACCCCCCCCCCCCTCCGAGGGGTCACGCGGTCATCGTCGCCAATGACTGACTCAAGAAGGAGCTTCTTGACGCGTTTTGGTCTCAGCATTTTCACTCGAGCGACTACTTCCCGCCAAGTCTCAACATGAGGGAGGGGGGGGACTAAGAGCGCCGCAATCAAAGGCGCTGCATCCTTTGCTTCGAAAAACTCGTCGGATGCTGCGGCCAGGGCATTTGCTGCGGCCGCAGAGGAAATGGAGGGCCGTGCAGCGACGGCCACGAGAACGGGTGTGGGCAGGGCCTCCGCGTGCGATGCTGCCGCCGCAAGGAGGGTGGGGATGTCTTCGTCCAGCGCGCGTGCTGCTGCGGCTGCAGCGAGGGCGGTGAAGGCTGGCGACGTTGCGACGGCGGAGGAGCGAAGGATTGCTTGCGCAACGAGCGGGTGGGAGTTGAGGAGGAGCTCAAAGAGAGAAACCAAAGAGGCATCCATGGCGAGGGATCTGGGCTATCAATACATCTGATGGGGGGGGGGCTGATACGAGAGGGTCGAGAAGATGAGGGACATTGAATTCGAAACGACGTCCGGGTGGTCTCTAAGAAGACGAAGGCATGCCTCCCCGCGCTTTAACAGGAATTTGCAAACGGACTTTGAGAGGGTTCGACATTCCTCCGTCAGCGACAACGACGCCAAAAACCGCGCGTACAAACACGCGGACACGCACTCCCGCATCTACCGTGTGAGATCAGCAAATGCATTCTCCACGATTCCGAACGACTCGATGTCTGATTTGGGGCTCTTTTGGTGGGAAAACTCTACTTCAGGCGAGCTAACGTTACAAAGTCGGCGCAGGGTATAAACAAGGGAGCGAGAAAAATGACTGCAACAGTTGAGGAAAGCAATGATGGCGATTACTCTTTCGAAGCTATTGAAGCTTCCAGCCTTCGAAAAATCTCCAAAAACTTCTCAAACACGGGTGATGATAATGATTGCAAAACAACACACTCTAGCTCAAAAGCAGCGTTTGATTCCAAGGTCGCGGGATCCTTTGTATCGATGTAGCTCATTTGAGCGGCATCTGGAAGCTTGGATACCTTGTTGACCTCAGCCCCCGCATTGTTCAGCCACTCTCCAAGGCTCATGTATTTGTGACTTTTTTAAACAACTGTTAAGTAAAAATAACATTGTTCAATTTTCTGTTATCTATTTGTGGAAAGGGCATCATGAGAGGAAGGTTGTTGGTTGCAGCTGCAATGCTGTCTGCCGTTGCTTTACTCATTTTGGCCGTGTCAGCTCGAGAACGCACGAGCGAGCTTGTTGAGTCCACGACAGAATTTGTTTCCTCGCTTTCAAAAGATGAGAAGAAGACGATTCTGGAGAACCTGGAGCACAAGCTTGCGAAGCTGCAGAGTCATCTCAGGGACACCTCACAGCTAGGTTTTGACTGCGTTAATCTTTCTGACCTCTCCGTAGCTGAACTCCCGACAACGCAGCTACCATCAGCCCCCAATGGCGATTTGTCACCGAACGCGTATGATGATCTGTCTGGAAGAATCGCAGAAGCTGAAACGGAAATCGATGGCATTATTGAGGGAGAGCAAGGCGTCATGAATCTGATAAAGCAACTTGAGGCGAAGAAGATCAAAAAGGGCCCTCCCGGCCTTCGCGGATTTGTTGGGCCCCGCGGCTACATGGGCCTTCAGGGCAAGCAAGGTGCTTCCCGTTTGAGTTCTCTCATGGGCCAGGTCCTCGTGGTGACAAGGGTTCGCCCGGACCTCAGGGCCCTCTGGGACCTCCCGGTCCCCCCGGACAAAAAGGCGTCCAGGGCCCTCGTGGTGCCCCTGGCAAGAACGGGACGCCTGGTTGTTCCCTTTTTGTTTGATCTCATTGAATAGGGAAGCCTGGGAAAGTGGGTCCGAAAGGGCCTAAAGGGTTTCCAGGGCCCGTTGGACCGAAGGGTGCGCCGGGTGTCAAGGGCAAGGACGGCAAGCCCGGAAAAGATGGTGCAACTGGCCCGCGCGGTCTCGCCGGGACGCCGGGCAAGCGCGGCCCGATGGGTCCCGCAGGACAGACGGGGCCTCGCGGCAAGGCCGGCCTTCCGGGCGCTCCTGGGGCGCCTGGGAAGATGGGCCCTGTGGGAGATCAGGGCCCGCCCGGGCCCATGGGTCCTGCGGGCAAGGTGGGGCCTCCTGGAGCGATGGGCCCATCTGGGTTCCAAGGGGCACCCGGGCTGCCTGGAAAGGACGGCGTGCCCGGGGTGCCTGGCCGCAACGGCCGGGATGGGGAGCCTGGGCGGAATGGCGCTACTGGGCCCCGTGGCGTGCGGGGGCCTCCAGGGCCTGCTGGCTACATCCCTCGGCGCTGAGGTTTCCCCGAGTTCTGTACAGTACAATTAAGACGAGTCAATTGTACTGGTCCAAGGGAGCACTTTCAGCGCTTGTATTTGAAATCGACTCGAAGGAGGTAGCGCAGCTTGACTTGCGATACGTCGTAAACGATGTACCTCGGGTAGTCAACGACATCAGGCCGCACGAAACTCATTGTATAAAAGAGAACCCCCCGCCGCGGCCGGATTGGCCGTCGCAGCTCCAAGTGGAACCTTCAGTCCTTGTTCTCTGCCGTCGTTAAGTGAGGAGTTTGGGAGGGAAACATTTGGATCGTGTCTGAAGGGTTCGGATGTGTTTTCCCCACGCCTTTAACAGATAATGTCCCCTGGAATTTGAGAGGACGAACGAACAACTTTGCCTTGGGAGCTTTCTTGATGTTCTCATCTGCGGAAAGAAGCTCATGACTCTTCCCCACAGCAACCTCTGCCAAGAGCAGCAACCCAGTGCTTCGATCCCGCGATGTGTAGCAATAATTCGCTGACTTCGACACCATGTCTGCCCGTTCAGAGCGGCAGCGCAGCTGCACAGACCTGCAAAGTAGACGCCCTTTCCAAACATGTATCCCGTCACGGGTGCCTCAGGGGGGGCAATTCGAAGTCCTTGACAGTGAGACTCTGTGAGAAAAGAGTCACCTTGCGAGAGGATGCCAACGAAATTTGAGAGCCTGGACCCGTGCCAGAGCAGCATTCGCTCATCGCCGCTGTGGGAGCCGAATCGCTCAGCCTCGCCACTGCGGGAAATTTCGAAAGCATCGACGAGGTCGAGGGCGTATGCGTCATGCGTCTTTGCGTGCGTGTTGCGGATGTAACTGCCCAAGGAGGGGGGGGGGTTAAAAATTGTGGAGGCAAATGAGGGGTGGCACGTTTGGATCATTTCGAACGTTTCCGAGTCGTGTGGGACCTCCGCCATGGTCGTGTTCAGCTTCCTTCGCAGTCAAACTTCGACCGAAGGGAGGGGGGGGTGCGAGGGATGAAATCGAGCGCACCGCAGCTGCAGTCTCAAGTACCTGAAATTAGCGTCGATGGGGTTTTCGCCCTCTTCCACGCCCTCTTTCAAAAGCGACGTCGCGATTTCAATGTCCAGCAGCGCCTCGACGCTTTTCGTCCGCGCCGTCACGACCCCCTCCCCGTCGATGACTTGAATCGCACCCGTGCCAAAGTCATGCGGCACCCTCGGCGGCGTTAGTCCCCCCGTTCGACGCTGGAGCGCACAGCATGTAGAACTTGTTGGACTTGTCGACGAGCGCCTGCCGCCGCACAATCTCATCGCGAGGGGGTGCGGCGAGGATGGCCTGGATTTCGCTCAGCACCCGCAACCCCTCCGTCAGGCGGGACTTCGACAGCTGGCCCAGCGGCATCTTCTTCAGGTCCTGCACGCTTAAGACAAGAGGACGGCCCTGCTACGATTTCCATTTCAAGCATGGCCCTATTGATTTCGTTGACGTCGAAAATGAGCCGCACAAGCGCCTCCACTCGCGGCGAAAGCTTCGACGCCGCGCACGAGGCCATTTTGGCCTGCAGCGCCGCCCAGTCGAAATCCTGTCGGGTCAGCGCGGGAACCCTGCGCGCAGCACCGACGAGATCGCGGTCTCAACGGGGAAGAATTTCCCGGGCTTTTTTTTGAAATTTGAACGGTCGGACCACTCGTTGCCAGTTTTTTCCTCCCACAGGCGTTCGAATTCTGCCGTCGCGCTCTCACGCGACGAGTAGCGCTCGAGCTTGTTTGAGCCAATGGTCGTGCCGACTGCCCGGGGGGGGGGGGGTTGAGACGGCGGAGTGAACGGGTGTCATACCGCGCCCCCACTTGCGCCAGAGATAAAAGGTCTTGTTTGTAGCGGAGGCGATCGCTTGAAGGACGTAAAAACTATTGGTGTTGGACGTTGAGTCGACCATGTTGAGGGTGGCGGAGTACACCGCGCCATTGGCGTGCACAATGGAGCACTGCGCCGTTACGGAACCGGCTGAGACGTACTTCATCGTCGAGGCCGCTGTCCGGGTCAACCGCACCCCCTCCTTTCACTTTAATCTTTAAAATTCGGGGGGCCTCCTGCCATGTCAGTGGTATCTCCCCCCCCCCCCTGTCCCACCTCATAATTTTTTGATTTCTTCCCGACGCGTTCAGGCGCAGCCTCTTTGCGAGGCTTTGACGCGGCTTCTGGCCGCCACAAGCACAGCGGCGAAGGGTCAAACGCCCCTCCTTCTGAGAGCCTGTCCAGCAACTCCTCGCTGTAAATAGGAACACCTTGCCTCTTCGCCTCCTCCAAGCCGGCCATCCCCTTTTCAAAACTAGCGGGCGACGTGATGGCTGCTTTCACTCCCTCCGCACGTGCGCTCGACTTGACGGCGCCTCCGAGCTCACCAACCCGAGCCTTTGCGTCCGCGAGGGTGCGACCCTTCAGACCGACGACATAGACGTCGCAACCTTTCAAACTGACCCGTCAAAGCGCCCATTCGCGTCACACCTTGTCAAAAGCTCATCACCAGCCACCTCTGGCTGCGCAGCTGGTGCATCAACAGCCACCTTTTCTGCGGCCTTTGCTTCCACAGCCTTTGCGGCTGCAGACACTTGGCGCTGAATGATGAGGTCTGGAACCTAAAAATAGAATGAGAAGCACCATAGTTGCTTCCAAACTTTGTGCTGCCGAAACTTAAACTTGTCAAGGAAAGGGTTTTCAATGGACGGCACGACTGGCTTGGTGCGGTCCATGCTTGTGGCTGTGAAGAGGCATTTTGACCATTCGGACGCGTAGCCGAGACATTTGAAGCGACCCGACGAAAAGACGACGTCGTGGCCGCAGAGGGGACATTTCGGGATGAGGCCGTGGAAGAGGAGGTCGGACACTCGGAAGGCAAGGTCCTGCTCTCCGCCCTTTGTGAACACGTCATTTGCCCTGCACGGAAGGGGGGGGGGGGGTGAGGAGGCTCGCTCGTGAAGACAAACTCGAGCACTGCTCTCATTTCAGACATCGCGAGGTTCTTTCTGATGTCATCTCGAAGCTTCCAAAGCGCATCATTGTAGACCCTTGCCTCCTCTTCGGCGGCGTCGCTGCCCGCAGGGCCATCACCCGCTGCATCATCCCGTTTCCGCTTCCCGCGCTTTTTCTTCGTCGTTGTCTCTGCTTCAGCGGCAGGAGTTGCATCTGCAGTTTTGGCTGGCGCTGCGGCGAGTTTGCCCATGTGCTTGAGCAGAGTCTGCTGGTCATCCCATCGAAGAGCATCAAATCCGTGCAGCTTGCAGGGGTCGTCCAGGCCCTTGTTTCCTTTCTTGAAAAAGCAAGAGACATGGTGCCACAGCGGTACTACCTTGTCAGAGAATTACGGCAGAGCATGACTTTTTCCGTCAAAATGGGGGCTCTGGACCACTGCAACGTAAGAAGCACTTCAATGGCGGTTTTCACTTTTTCCGATCCGCAAAGAGTCCTGCCCGATGTTCATGTGGCATGACTTGCACCCTGCACGCCCCGACTTTGCGTCTTCATGCATAAAACAAGAAAAAGTGTGTTCAAACATTCGGCGACAAAGTCGAAGTCTTTTTTGCTCATTTTGCCGCGCTTGTCAAGTCAAACGAGCGTTCGCTGGAGGGCTGCTGAAGGTGAAGAGAAGCAGCAAAGTCACACTGAAAACGAATAAAACCCCAGCTCTCGCTTGCTTTGAAGACAGACCGCAAACTTTCATTTGACTCTAAAGATTAATCGTTAATGCGTTGGTTTGCACTTTTCGCGTTTGTTTCTCAAGCCCTCTCCTCTCCAAAGTGAGCGATCGTCTCGTCATATTCCCTCTGCACACGTTCATGTGGTGACAACGCAGCTTTGTTGTCTTCTTGGCAGATGACCTCGGATTTGGCGACCTGAGCGGCACGGCAACGTTGTTTGTCCTCACGATCGCAGGCAACGGCCACCCGACTATTCGCACTCCAAATCTGGACAAGATGGCGCTGGAAGGTCGTGTCATCAGACAAGTCTGCCGTCAAATTCCTCTTTCTCATCGCAAAGTTCTACACCGCCGCCCCCATCTGCACCCCAAGCAGGTTCTGCCACCCCAGCCCCGCCTAAAACGCAGGTCGGCGCTTCTCACTGGAAAAATTCCCGCGAGATCGTACCGCTTGCGCCACAAAGTGAGTCTCACGGCCGCAGCGGCGTGTACACCGCAAAGCACTGGCCCGACGACATGATTTTTCGGGTGTTCTACCCCTTCAGCTCGGGTGGTCTCCCAACGTCCGAAAATACGATCGCATCTATTTTAAAGTCGGCGAACTACTCCTCTCTCATCGTTGGGAAATGGTTCGCCCCCTCGGCGCGGCTGACCGCAAGGCATTTGGGCCACGTCGACGCGCTTCCGACGCGCCGAGGCTTCGATTCGTTTTTTGGCATCCCCTACTCTCACGACGAGGGGTGCCCCCCCTCATGCAGCGGCTGGCAATCCATCACCGTGCCCCTTCCTCTTTATGACGACGACCGCATCATCGAGCAACCCCCCCCCCCTTCCAACGCTCACGCAGCGTCTGATCGAGCGCGCCGAAAAGTTTGTCGCGGCGCGAGCGGCTGACGGTCGATTTGAATTTTTGAAACTGACCGTCGAAGGCGCCCCGTTCTTTCTCTACGTCGCCTTCCCGCAGCCCCACGCCCCCCTCTACGCCGCCCCCCCTTTTTTGAATTCCTCCCGCAGGGGCGCGTATGGCGACGCTGTCGCCGAAGTCGACGACAGCGTCGGACGGGTCTTGCGCGCACTGTCGTCGCACGGGCTGTCAAACAGAACGCTTTCGATTTTTACCGTACTTAAGTGCTCTAACTTCCCAAAGGTTGACCTTTTAGTCCGACAACGGCCCGTGGGCGGAGCGTGGACTCGACGGCGGCAGCGCGGGCCTATTTAAAGGCTCAAAGGGGTCCACGTGGGAGGGTGGCGTGCGGGAGCCGTCCATTTTCCATTGGCCTGGCACAGTAGAGAGGGGGGGGGTGTTCTGATGCGCGCGCAGATTGACCCGGGGTCTGTTGGCGGCTACGCGTCGACGATGGACATCCTCCCGACGATTTGCGATCTTGCGGGTGTCCCCCCCCCCCCTGACATTGATGGGCACACAATTCGCGAGGCGCTGGTTGGCGGGGGGGGGGTGGCAGAGGCACCACTCTTTTTGTATCGCGACCACACGCTCATGGCCGTTCGGTTGGGCTCTTTTAAGGCGCACTTTGTCACGCGCTCCGGGTTTGGACCCGATCCGCCGAAGCAACACGACCCCCCCCTCCTCTTCAACGGTTTCCCGCGCACATCAAGCTCTGATGGCCAAGTTGAGGTCGACCCTTCGGAGGCGCACCCCCTCGACGAGCGGCTCTACGCCGACGTCATGGAGGCCATCTCAGGCGCCATCTCCCGCCACAGGTGACTTTTCGTCGTTTCAGACCGCGCGATGATGGCGCAGGGACGGACTCAAATTTCCCGCGTCGGAGTTGGACAAAGTCGGAGGCCACGTCCAGCCCTGCTGCGACAGAGCCCGGTCATGCCGCTGCCCCCCAGCGTGAGCTTCTCTTGGCGTTTGGGGTGATGTTTCGCCTGATTATGATTGTACACCACAAAGACATCACGCGCGCAAGCAGACGCTCCTCCGGCCGCCCCATTCGAAGGGGTTCCACCGCCGCTGCTTCCACTCGCCCACCTCCCCTCGGCGTTGTCGTGACTCGAACATCCCGGGGCAAAACTCAGCCCCAGCTGCTCGACACAGCTTTCATCACTCATTTCCGTGACTCTTCGTGAAATACGCGTATCAAAATTGACAAACATGAAACGAGCGTGGACGCTTTCGCTCCTCCTCCTTGCGGCGACATGCCTCGTCGTGCGGGCTGACGCCACCGACTGTCAATTCGAAAAGCGAAGGTCCACTCGCACCCCACCCCCCCCGTCTGACTCGCCGCTCAGCGACGAGACGCTGTGTCAGTGCGTCGTCGAGTCCGCGGCGCAAGAGCGCATTGACGTCGACGCGTTTGGCGTCAAGACGCTCCTCGCCCCCCTCTACAAGCTCTGCGACGCGTCGCTGGAGAAGTCCGGCTTCTCCGCCGCCGTTGACGACGTCGACGGCGCCGTCAGAGACATCGTCTTCCGCCTCGAGATGGCCTGCGTCGCCGACTACCGCGCCGCCATCGAAGCCGTCATGGACACCCCCACCATTTTTTCGGGCCAAGGCGGCGCAGTCATGAGCGCGACGAGCCTGGAGTCTGTGCGCCGCGACCTGAACCTGACGTCCCCCCTCTTCTCCATCAACGACTACGTCGACGCGTGCGTCAAGTCCGGCGCCAACGCCTCGTCCGCACGCGAGCTGTTCGCGGGGTCGCTTCAAGACGCCGTCGTGGCTGCGCTCGACGCCGCGCAGCCCGTGACGCTGGCCCAGGCGGAGGCGGCTGTCACGTCGGTGGTTGCGTCTTTTATGCCGGCTTTTAAGTTCGAGGCGCCCGCCCTCGGCTTCTGCGCCGTCGTTGTGGCGCCGCTTCCGACGGGTGGGGAGACGGCGATGCGGTGGGCGCAGTGTCTCTTCGCTGCTGCAGCCGACGTGCGGGTGTTTCGGCCCTCTTGTGGGGAGGTGTGCGACTGGCGCAACGTCACCGACGCCAGGGGGGTGTTTTTTGGCGACGCGATCTACCCCCTCGACTGCCTTCGGACGTGCGCGCTGGACCAAGTCCTTCCGACCCCCCCCGTCACGGCGTCGTCCCCCCGACTTGACAAATTTGTTAGGGCGCTTGATCCTTGGATGTCGTTTCGCGCGGCCGTCGAGTCCGCTGCCGCCAAGTACAAGACGCCGGCGGAGTTCCGCACCGCCTCGTGTCCTGCGGTCGCGTGCGCGCTGCTGCGGGACGGTGCGGCGTGGGACGACGCGACGTGTGCGGCTGTTGCGTCCGACGCGACGCTGGCGGGCCGGAGGCTCTATGACGCGACGGTTGCTGATTGTGTTGGGGGGGGGATGACGCTTCGGGCGCAGTTGGCGAAAGTTGTGGATGGTGTTTTGATGCGCACTTTTGACTTGATGGAGGCGTACAAGAACGCGACCCTCATAGCGACTCCTGCGTGGGTGGAATCCCCTGCGGCGCCGATGGGGGCCATGGC
>JAIYDP010000336.1 GCA_027487435.1 Verrucomicrobiaceae bacterium
CCCCCCCCCCCCCCCAAGCCTCCTCATCATCCTCATCGTCGCGTGGTCCGTCGCGGCGCAGCTCCTCTTCGGCGCGCTGTCCCCCCTCTTCGCCACCTTCGGCGCCGCCTTCAGGACTATGTTCTCCTGGACTTTGGGGCAGGGGCCCCCTTGGGACGACGTCGTCCGCGCGTTCGAAGCGCAGCCGGGCGGCACTGCGGCTTCGCCGCTTGTGTTTGTGCTGACGTTTCGGGTTGCGCTGCCGCTGCTTGTGGTCTCCATGTTCGTCGCGGTGGTGTTGGACGCGTGGGGCGCAACGTCGCGCGCGTACGACGGCGCGATGACGAAGACTCTCGCGCAGCAGGTGGTCAAGGGGTTGGCCACGTGGCTGTGGGTGGGCGGAGCTGCGGGGCTGACGCTGCAGGGGGTTGGCGTCGGAGAGGATGGGGGCGTCGACGCGGTTGGAGAGGCTTGCGGCGCTGGAGGGCGTGCTGCTGACGATGGAGGGGAGGGAGTTTCGGCTGGAGGACTTGAGGAACAGGCTGGCGGAGGCTGTGGGGGACGAGCTTGGGGACGAGGCGGTGATGGAGCTTGGGCGGGTGCATAGCATGTACGAGATCCGCCCCAAGGAATTTGAGAGGGACGAGTTTGAAATGATCCGACGACGACATGGAGGAGGGGACGAGGTCGACTGATATCGATCGCGCTGAGATGTCGAGGTCCTGCGCGATGCGCTGCGAATGTGTCCTATCGCACACTTGTAAAAGCCCTCCACGCCACGGCAGTCACGCTTTGTCGTTTTTGGCGGGAAAATGGCGGGAGATTTTGACAAGTGCCCAGCACCTCAAAATGTGCGACGGTTGGGTGCATGCAGGATCTCTAGCGATGGAAACAACGTCATTGTCGTCGTAATGAACTCACGCAGCAGATCCACCGATGGGCCCTCCGCGGTTTCTTGCGGGGACACGTCCCATGGGCAAACAGATTCACGTAGTATTGATTCCTCTGTCGACGTTGGAGCCTTCCCAACGCCCGACGCGTCCCCCCCCTCGACGCTGGGGGATTTGCGCCATGAAACCAACGAGGAACTAGGCAACAGCCCTCAACAAGATCTCCTGCATTCAGAAGCAGCACAAGGGGATCCTCAAGGAAGCGCCAGTGAGGCCACGCTGAACGCAGGCGGTCCGACTTTGCCCGCGCCGAATTCTCCCCCCCCCTCCCCTCCCCCCTGCCCCCGCGAGCATCCCTCGGAGGCGCCTTCTGAAGGTAGTCTGTCCTTGTCTGGTGGGTGCTTCGACGACGACGCGGTCACCGTCGCTGGGGTTGATTCGGGCGGGGGCCAGTGCGGGGACGCGGCTGAGGGGGAGGGTGGGGGGAAAGATCGGAGCGATGGCGACGCAGCCTCAGACGAAGCGAAGCGAAGCGAAGGAGCAGCGCCGCCGCATCCGCCGCGCCGCTGCGACGAAGCGCTTTTTGCCCACGACGGCGGCGACGCGACGCGAAGCGAAGCGACACCCTCCTCCTCTGGCTGCGCGGGGAAGCGGCCCCCCCTTTCGATTGACGCGAATGCGAAGCGAAGCGAACAGAACGATGGGGCGTCCGCTGCGCTGTCCCCTCCCCCCACCCCTCCCCTCAGCGCGGGGGCCAGGGGGGGGGGCTTTCCAGACGAGGCTGTCCTGGCGATGGTTGCGCGGCTGCGAAGGGACGGCGATTCTATTTTTAGCTACACGGAGGCGATGATTGACCTGGCCGTTGCGACGCTCATCGTCCCCCCCCTTCCCGCGCTTAACTAACAAACACAGTCCAACTCAATTATCTCCCCTGCGCGCGTGACGGACGAAGACGCGACGCCTAAGCCCCCCCCCGACGAAGAGGCGTCGAAATCCGCCGAAGTTGTGGCTGTGGACCCTCTTGCGGACGAGGAGTTTCGCTTCGCTTCGCTAGTTGTGGACGAGAATGAGGCGTACCCGGACATTGTGACGCTTGAGGGGGGGGTTGTGGAGGTAGAGGACGTGTCGCGGGAGCACGACGTCAACGGCCAAGACTTAACAGAAGAGGACACGCTGCGTCTTTATCATTTAGACAAGCTCGTCGGCGTCGTTGACCCGCACGTTGACGACTGTTTCCACGTTCTGTTTGGGCATTTTAAAGTCCTCCGCAGGGCCTCCGTCCCGCGCAAGCTCCACAAGGCCGGTTAAGGAACAGTGTGGGACCTCGCTCTTATCTTTTAGAGCACGAAATCGTCGGCCAGCCTCAGGATGACGTCCGCCAATGGCTCAAACAGGTACCCCCCCTTTTGAGCCCTCACGGACACCCCCCCCCCTCTACTTTTCCCCTCCACATCCATCAAAAAGGTCTCCCCCCTTCCGACCCCCCAGGCCCGCCACTGCCCCGTTTTCGACCCCCCCGTCGAATCCGACGTCGAGCCTCTCGAGCGCAGCCTCTGCGAGCGCGTGCTGCGCGACCCCCCTGGCCAAGACTCGTACCCCCCCGCCCGCTAGCACCTCACCCCCCCCCCAGCAACGAGACGTGCGTGCTCGTGCGGTGCCTTGGGCTGACGTTTCGCCTCGGCGCGCTGGAGCCGGTGTTTGGGACGCTGTCGCTTTGGGACGTCGAGCGCAAGATCAAACTGAGCGAAGACTTCCACTTCGACCTCAACGACGAGCAGTTCCTCAGGGCCAAGATGGGGCCGAAGATGGTGGGGGGGGGGGGGGGGGTTTGACGACGGGCAGCGCGCGATTGATCCGATGACCAG
>JAIYDP010000022.1 GCA_027487435.1 Verrucomicrobiaceae bacterium
ACCAGCGCCAACCAGCGCCAACCAGCGCCAACCAGCGCCAACCAGCGCCAACCAGCGCCAACCAGCGCCAACCAGCGCCAACCAGCGCAAGTTTTGCCACTCGTAACCTGCAACGACGGCAAACAAGTTGGGTTTCTTTCTCCTACCTCCCGAGGCAACAGACCGATTCACTCCGCAAATCACCTCAAAAAGCCCGGAGGACTGCGCCGACATTAGCCGGTGGTGTCAGCCACCGGACGAGAGCCCCCCAACACACCATCCGCCCTAGCAGGGCGGTGGAAGAAATACCCTCAAGAAATGCCAAAATGGTTGGGCTGTAATGTAGAGAAATGTGCTCGCTTCGGATGAATGTGTTGCTTGAAACAAGCTTGTTGTTGTCCAATTCTGGCATTAGAATACGGATATGTGTTTACGAATGCAACTTATCGCCTACGTATCTTGCGTGTTTCCCCTCTTCTCTCAGGTGAAAATTTCCGCACCTCGTGAGATAACGGATTATGTCAATATGCCTCGTGATTTGCACGTGGTCGATATGAATGGGGATGGTTTCAAAGACATCATTTGTCGCGAGCAAATCACTGGAGCTGTCGTCTGGTGGCAAAATAATGGCTCTGGACAATTCCCACAGCGCCATCTCAAAGAGTCGCCTGGAGTCGAATATTATCCTATTGGCTTTGGCGATGCGAACTCTGACGGCAAGCCCGATATGTGGTTCAGGAAAGATGGTGATCAGGAGGACCAAGAATTCCTTTATATTGTCTATGCGCAAGCAAATGGAACATACACTGATCCTGTCCTCGTTCATCCGGAATGGAAAGATGGCGGAGATTTACTGATCGACGTAAATGGTGATGGGCTTCTCGATGTTTATGCCTTTGAACATGTATTGCTTCAAAATGCCGATGCTACCTTCACTCATGAAGACTCAACTTCATACATCGATACGGATATAAGCGTGGTAACGGGTCGTTTCGTCCCAGGATGGAGTGATTATCAAATAGTAAATTTAGGTGAAATTCGACCTTCTCAACAGAATAACGCAACGAGTGTGGTTGATTTTTCACCTCTGAATACAGCAACGCGACGTATGAAAATGCTTGTGAAAGTTCCCGCAGCCGATGGGAATTCCCTTGATGAGTTATGGGTTGCTGTAGCTGATAAACAGGGAGAAGATGAAATTTATAAATTATTACGTTTATCGTTTACGAGTCAGGGGGGATATCAAATTGATAAAGAAATTGAATTACCTGAACCTGATGTATTATCAGAACATGCCATATATGAAACAATGTATGTGCATGCCACGCGTGATGACCATGGATTACATTTTTTCGTTAGCACCTCGCAACTAATGTGTAGTGTAAATCTACCGAATCTCGAAGCTTCTGCGGTTATAACCGTGATGAGTTCATTTACAGGAAAAAACTCTGTTGCTCAATTTGCCCATGCTGATTTGAATGCCGATGGAGTAAAAGAACTGGTCATAGCAACCAGTGAGATATGGGGAGGGGCTGGCCCATACTTCTCTCAAATGCTGATTATGAGCCTTACCGCGAGCGGTGTTCCCACAAGCAATATCGTAGCAATAAACCAAGCAAATTTTGCCGATAAAATCATTTGGACGGGGGATTTCGATCTCGATGGGGATGAGGACTTTATCACAGACGGTGGCCCAGCTTTAGATACATCGAAGGGCATTTTCTTGTGGAAAAATTCAGGGAGTGGTGGTGTATTTACCATGATTTCCCTGATTCAGCAGGGTTTAAGGAATCGTCTGCTTGAGGTAATGGACTTTGATGCAGATGGTTATCCCGACTTGCTCGTCGCAGATGGGATTTACGTCGAATACAATACTTTTTATGGCTCGCTTAATTTCTACCGCAACGTCGCTGGCACGAAACTACAAAAAATCCCGTTCAGTAATGGATCTGGTGTAATTGTGAAAAATGATGTAAAATATCTTGATATGAACGGCGATGGAATCAAGGACTTGATTGATTCTAGATCACTACAGATCTTAAATTCGAATCGCGAAGTCACGAGCATTCGTCATTCACTCATCGGGTTGAATGTAATTCATTTTGAAGTAATCGATATTGACCATGATGGAGATTTTGATCTGTACTTTGAGTCCTTTTTATTTTCGTTAACAGGTAATTTTAACTCTTTTTATTCATTGAACGATGGCAACGGGAATTTTCGTAACATCGCCTTACTTGTGGATGGTAGTCCTAAGCTGCTACGTGCGGATTTGGATGGAGATGGGCATCGTGACTTTCGTGATTTGGAAGGATACTTACTATCGCGCTCCGGAGTGAACCTGATTCGCCCTACATGGCATAGTCGCCTTGTCGGTAGAGACGGAGCAATAGAATCAATCTTTGTCGACATCGACGGAGATGCTGACTTGGATCATCTCAACACGTATTTGTATAACGGTATTTACGGAAGGGGTGAACTGGGATGGCTGGAGAACCGAGGTAATGAATTGGGTTTGGAGTCGATGTATCGCGAAGTACAAGCTGAAGGGGCTGCGGAAATCACTAAGGTAATCGCGCATCGGCAACTAGCTCCCTTTCGCTATTTCGATCCAACTAGTGCAGCGATGATTGATATTGATGGTGATGGCGTACGCGATCTTTTGGTAAGTAGTAATAGTCCCTTTGCTATTCGCCGATTGGAGTGGTATAAAGTGAGCAAGCCTGTGGTGCCACCGCTTTATGATCAATGGATGAATAACTATGGTCGCACGGGAAATATGGCAGGGCCACATGAAGACCTCGACGGAGATGGGAATAACAATTGGAGCGAGTATGTTTTCCAGAGC
Organism: Verrucomicrobiaceae bacterium; assembly: GCA_027487435.1. Classification (GTDB taxonomy): domain Bacteria; phylum Verrucomicrobiota; class Verrucomicrobiia; order Verrucomicrobiales; family Akkermansiaceae; genus UBA956. The sequence goes on from JAIYDP010000022.1 coordinate 2,828, forward strand.
AACCCCTTGATTTCGGAGCCTGCGGATCAAAATCGGCCACGCATTTCCATGCAAGAGGGATTCCTACGTGTGGACTTTGCATCACGTGCTGACGTGCCTGACATGGTCTTGCAGTCCAGCATTGATTTGACAAACTGGCAAGATCGGACAGCCGTTGAATCGACCGTTCCTGGCGTTACAAGTCTGAAGCAATGGTCGATGGTAGAACCGATCGGAACTGGGAAAAAGTTCTACCGCGTGAGATATCCTGAACCTGGTAGCGGTCATTAGAAGATGAATGCATCAACATCGCTGACATGTCGCAGTTACGTGGAATTGCAGGTGCAGAGTCTTAGCCCATGCGCAAAATCCATCCGCAGTTCTAAAGCGGCTAGAAGATGCTTGTAGGTGCCGAGTTCACCCATTATCCCGAGATCCACAAACGAAGAGAGGCCTTCCTGCAAGGCGAAGAACGAGAGCCTCCAGGAATCTCCTCAAATACTAGGATTGCCTTCGATGAAATTTCGCATCAGCGGATCTTCGGTTGTTTGCAGCTCGGCGACGGTGCCTTGCCAGTAGATTTTCCCCTCGAGCATGAAGACGATGCGGTCGGCGATGCGGAAGGCGCTGCGGATTTCGTGAGTGATCACGATGTTGGTGATGCCTTTGTCGCGCTGCAAGTCCTTGATCAGTTCGTCGATATCCGCCCCGGTGACGGGGTCGAGCCCTGCGTGAGGTTCATCGTAAATGATGCAATCGGGCAGATCGACCACCGCACGAGCTAGGGCGACGCGTTTGCGCATGCCGCCAGAAATTTCGGACGGGAATTTTGAGCCTTGCCCCGCGAGCTTCACAGTGCAGAGAGCCTCATCTACGCGGCGCTTGATTTCCGTTTCCGATAAGCTGCGATCCTCTCGCAGCGGGAAGGCGATATTGTCAAAGATGGTAAACGAGTCAAATAGCGCGCCATTTTGAAACATCATGCCCACTTTTTGTCGCACGCTGCCCAATTGTCGTTCGCGCAAGGTGGTAATGTCCACGTCATCGATCCAAATGTGCCCTTGGGTAGGTCTGAGCAAAAGCGGCAGATGCTTCATCAAGACAGACTTTCCACCGCCCGATTTCCCCAGCAGAACCAAGGTTTCTCCATGGAAAATATCGAGAGTCACCCCACGCAGAATCTCTTGATCGCCAAAGGATTGGTGCAAGTTGCAAATGCGAATGAAAGGTTCCTTACGGATAACGGACATGAAAAATGGTTGGCCACAAGCTAGTTTGCTGCGCTACCTTTGTGCAATGAAATTCTGAGCTAATTCTGCGAATCGGGCCGATGCAAATCTGCGGATTTTAGCAAGCGTAGCCCGAGCATGAAATAGGAAATGCCTGACCAAGTGGTGAAAAAGGCCGCTACGGCGCAGGGATAGATGGGGCTGATGGGACTGAAGCGCAGCATCACCCATCCCAGCGCGCACATTTGTGTGACGGTGCAGATTTTTCCTGACCAATGGGGACGAATTTCGACTTTCAGTTGAAATCGCCATAAGATTCCGATGCCGCCGAGGATGATCACATCCCGCACGATCACTAACGCGGTGAACCATAGCGGGATGCGCCAGCCGACCGATCCCCAATCGATCATCGAAAGCGTGACCATTCCTGTCAGTAACAAGGTTTTATCGGCAATCGGGTCGAGAAAGGCACCGAATTTCGAGCGTTGATTGAAATGCCTCGCGATGAAGCCATCAAGCGCGTCCGACGCGGAAGCGACGATGAAAACCATCAGCGCAGCAATGCGTAGGTTCTCCTCGGGTTGGCCTTGTTTGACGCTTTGGCCGTAGTACAAGGCTAAGACGGCAAAGACCGGAACCATGAGAAGTCGGCTAAGGGTGATTTTACTGGCGAAGGTCATATTGGAGTTATGGACGTAGGTGAAATTTTTTTAAAGATAAAAAACGTGAAATCAAAGAAAGTTCTGTATTGTCATTTATGGCAATTTGCGGAATTGTCCTGCGCAGCATGATGACATTGGCAGTTTTGGGATGTGGCGCAAGGGGTAGAACCTACTCAAAAGTAGCAGCAGAAATGACTGCTCGGTATCGGATTGTTGCCGCTTGTGATAAGGTGGTGACGAGAGCTCAAAAACTTGCCTCGTTCGTTACCAACGGCGAAGTTGCTGTGTATGATTGCGAGAAAGAATTTTTTGCAGCGGGAAAACTCTCCGACGTTTTGTTGATTGCCACGCAGGACGCAAATCACTTTGAGCATGCCAAAGCGGCCATCAAGTTGGGCTATGATATTTTGTTAGAGAAACCTGCGGCGCAGACCTTGGAAGAATGCGAAGAGCTCCATGCCATGGCCATCGAGCACGGCGTGCGCATCGGTCTTTGCTTCGTGTTGCGCTACACTCCGTTCTATCGTGCGGTGAAACGCGAGATCGATTCCGGAAGGTTGGGGCGCATCATTTCCCTTCACGCGAGTGAGGGTGTGGATGCATATCACCAAGCGCATTCGTATGTGCGGGGCCACTGGCGTCAGAGCGCTACGGCATCGCCGATGATTCTGGCCAAATCCAGTCATGATTGCGACCTGATTTGCTGGTTCGCGAATGCCGGAGTGAAGCATCTCACCAGCTATGGATCGTTAGAGGTATTTCGCTCGGAAAATGCTCCTGCAGGAGCGCCAGCACGTTGCACGGACGGTTGTCCAGCGGCTGCCGAGTGCATGTATGATGCTCATCGTTACATGGGCGACAAGAGGAGTTGGCTGCGCATGGTGCTCGATGACTCGGAGACCGCTGACGATGCTCGCATCCTGAAATTTCTCCAAGAATCCCCGTGGGGACGCTGCGTCTATCGCTGCGATAACGATGTGGTAGATCATCAAGTGATTGCTGCGGAAATGGACAACGGCATCACGGCGACCTTTACGATGACGGCCTTCAATAGCGGTCGTACGTTAGAGATTTACGGAACGAATGGGAGTCTCAAAGGCGGATCGCCGTGGAAAGACGCCGGCGCACCGGAATTGTTTTTCCGCGATCATCGCACAGGCACCATGGAAGAAGTGAAATTTGATCTGCTCGACGAAGGCACGTATGCGGGTCACGGTGGTGGCGATGCGGGAATCGTCGATTCGCTTGATCAAATGTTTGGACCAAACGGCAGCTTGCCGCCTGGGCTCGACGGCATCGAAGGTCATCGCTTTGCGTTTCGCGCGGAGATGTCCCGTTTGCGTGCCTAAGCTTAGGGTTGTGGAAAATTTTGTTCGATTCCAATCGTTATTTGTCGTTCGATGGCGTAGTTGTGCGTTTCTATGCTGTTGGCACTATTATTTTTGACGATTGGTCTGGTTTTGCTGGTGTATGGAGCTGATTTGTTAGTCAAAGGATCTTCGAAAATCGCGATATCTTTTGGTATTTCCTCGCTGGTGGTTGGTCTGACGGTGGTGGCCTCCGGCACGAGTGCTCCGGAAATGAGCCTGAGTGTGATGTCAGCCTATTCAGGGAGGTGGGCAATGGTGCGCGAATGGAAAATCAAGCATCCACGGCAAAATAAGGTCTGAAATCTGACGATCCTGAAGATGAGAATCAACTCAAGTTCTATGTGGGGGATAACAACGAATGGCTCTGAATTCTACGATCCTGATAGCCGAAGTTGACTGCGGTCATTGCCCCTCACAATTTGCCGATGCTGCATGGGCAAGCATCTCGATCAACATGAAATGCCAGGCACATCAAAGCATGGCAGCGACTTTCTGGCGCTCTTCTTCGGATTTCGGGTGAAAAATCAACTTGACACCCATGGATAATCATAATAATCGTGCATAACCATATACCGTCCGTGAGAAATACGAGTTGTGATATGATTGCCCTTACGCGCTCTCCGATTTTTTGCTTGTACCTGTAAAATTATGAAAATGATTCACGCTCTAATTGCCTGCATGCTGTTGGCCCTTGTGTATGCCCAGAAAATCGAACACTCGGAGGCATTTATCGAGGAGCTGGAGGAAAAAAAGCAGGATGTCGATTCTTACATCTCTGAATATACGTTTTTAAGCAAAAAAGGCGAACTCCATGCAGTAATAGGAAGAGCCGCCAATCGTCAATTACTTACTAAGATTACGATAAAAGCGACTGGTGATATCTTTGCAGATATCTGGTCAGCCGACGGGAAAAGAGTTTTTATGAAATTGGATGGCAAAACCGTTTGTGTAAACGACTTTTACTTGGTTTTTGACTCCATATTTGCCTTAGAATCGGCCTTCTCAGGAGAATCTCTGAATCATAGGGCAGAGAATTTCATGTATTTGGAAAAAGAATCCTTAGTGTGCGGGTTCCTTAGCTCAAATAATTCTAGCGGTATTTTTAGAAAAATAAAATCAGATCCATCCACAAGGATAGAGAAAATCAATGACGGCATGTTGCGTTTTTCCAATGATGAAGTTGGAACCATCGTCATTGATCCTTCTGATGCGAGTATCATTGAACAAGACAATCAGTCGCGCACGATGAAGCGTATTCGATATGAGACAAAAAATGCGGCGAATGAAATCAATCAAAGTCTAAGCAAAATAGAACCTGGCCCCTTCGATGTCATCCCATTAGATAAAGCGTTTCCCTACATTCGCGCGATGGCGTGTATCACTTGTCAGAACATACTGGGTCGAATAGAAAAAGAAGAATTGTCTCTCAAAGCTATGAAAGACAATCTTGAAAAAAATGAGAAAAAATTATCAGAAGTTGTCATTCCTGTTTTAATTAAGGGCAAGGAGCATATTTTGTCCAACGAAAGAGTTGATGCATTAAGAGATTATGTCAACGCAGGCTTAGAAAAACACATGCGAGAAAATGGTATTAAACCAGAAGAAATAAAATCGTATTTTGAATCGGAAAAAGCAGATAAAACTTTGGAAGATTCGATGATCAAGGCAACGACCAAAGTCGTGAATGATGCAGGTCAAAAGGCGATTGAACGAATCGTTCATATCGTCTTGGATGGCGATCTTAGCGCAAAGACCGATGTTGGTTTGCAAGCGAAGAAAGTGATGTCAGACGCGCTAGTGCGTAACTACATCAAAGCTACCGTGCAAGATTCTCTAGCGCGCTACAAACGCAACCGCGCGATGGATTGATCCCCTCGCAGTTCGGCTAACATCGCGAAATGGAACTACTAGTCGTGATTCGCGATCACCACTAAAAACTTAGGAACGTTTCGAGCATGCGTTTGCCGTCTTGCGTGAGGATGGATTCGGGGTGGAATTGTACGCCGTGAACGGGGTATTCTTTGTGGCGTAGGCCCATGATTTCTTGCTCGGCTGTCCATGCGGTGATTTCCAGGCAATCGGGCAAGGTCTCGCGTTTGACGATGAGTGAGTGATAGCGCGTGGCTTCAAATGGCTCGGGCATGCCTACGAAGACGCTGGTGCCGCGATGGTGGATGGGGGATGTTTTGCCGTGCATGAGCCGATCCGCGCGGACGACATCGCCGCCATAGACTTGGCCGATGCTTTGATGGCCGAGGCAGACACCGAGCACGGGGATGTGCGGGCCAAAAGTCTCGATGACTTCGCAGGAGACTCCGGCTTCGTGTGGAGTGCAAGGGCCTGGGGAGATGCAGATTCTGCTGGGCTGGAGCGCACGTATCGCGTGGATGTCCATAACATCGTTGCGGATGATTTTCATTTCGGCACCAAGCTCGCCAAAGTATTGGACGAGGTTGTAGGTGAAGGAATCGTAATTATCGATGATGAGGAGCATCGCAGTAGGTCAGTGGTTGTGGGTGGCGATGGTGTTGGCGAGGGCGATGGCTTTCAGCATGCCTTTGGCTTTGTTGCAGGTTTCTTCGTATTCGTAAGTGGGATCGGAATCGGCCACGACTCCAGCGCCAGCTTGCACGTAGGCCTTGCCGTCTTTGACAAGGCAGGTGCGTAGGGTGATGCAGGAATCGTGACTGCCATCGAAGCCGAAATATCCCACAGCGCCGGCGTAGGTGCCGCGCTTGGTGGGCTCGAGTTCATTGATGACTTGCATGGCGCGGATTTTCGGGGCACCGCTGACGGTGCCAGCGGGGAAGGTGGCGCGCAGGACATCGTAGGCGGTGTGAGCGGGGTCGAGCTCTCCGGTAACGTTGGAGACTATGTGCATGACGTGGGAGTAGCGTTCGATGATCATGAAGTCATTGACGCGCACAGATCCGTGGCGGGCGATGCGGCCTACGTCATTGCGGGCGAGATCGACGAGCATCAGGTGCTCAGCGCATTCTTTTTGATCGGCGAGGAGGTCGGCGGCGAGGGCATCATCTTCCGCTTTGGTTTTTCCTCTCCAGCGTGTGCCAGCGATGGGGCGGATATCGATGCGGCCTTGAATGGAGCGGACGTGGACTTCGGGAGAACTGCCGACGAGGGCAAAGTTTTCGAATTCCAACAGAAACATGTAAGGGGATGGGTTGACGTGGCGCAGAGCTCGATAGAGATCGATGGAGGAACCTGGGTAGTCAGTATCGAAGCGTTGGCTTGGGACAAATTGGAAGACGTCACCAGCGGCGATGTATTCTTTGCCTTTGCGGACGTTATCTTCGAATCGTTGTTGCGTGGTATTGCTGCGTGGGGTAGGGATGTTTTCGAGGGAAGATAGCCCGTTAAGCGGGGATACGTGAACGGGTCGGTCGAGAATTTCTACAGTCGCGCGAATGCGTTCGCAAGCTTCTTGGTAGGCATCGGCGGGGCTGGCGAAATCGTCAATCATCGCGTTGGCGACGATGAGCAGGCGGCGGAGTTTGTGATCGAAAATCAACAACGTGTCAGCAAGCAAAAAAATTGCGTCGGGTATGCCGAGATCGTCAGGGGGGGATTGCGTGATGGTCGGCTCGAATTGCCGAACGGCATCGTAGGAGAGAAAGCCGACGAGACCGCCATAGAAAGGAGGTAGTTCGCCGTGAGGTACTGGGGTGAAGGCGGACATTTGCCGTTGGAGTTCGGCGAGCACGTCGTCCGGTGCGGTGATGTGAGAGGTAGCGCCTTTTTCGGTGATGGTGATGTCTTTGCCGTGAGCTTGGTAAATGCGGCGAGGATGCGAGCCGAGAATCGACCAGCGTCCGCCTTTTTCCGTGCTTTCTGTGCTTTCGAGAAGGAAGGCAAACTTACCGTCACGAAGTTTGAGGTAAGCGGAAAGCGGGGTTTCAAAATCCGCTGCAAGCTGGGTGTAAACGGGTACGACGTTGCCTTGAGCGGCAAGGCTCAGAAAATGATCGGAAGATGGTTCCACGGGAAATGATGACACGGCGGGGAATAAGTAGCCTATGCGGCCTAGCTGGTAAAGCGGGAAAAAAATACCCGGCAGGAGCGATGCCATGCCGGGTAGAATGTAGGGGGATTGCGAGTCAGTTATTTGACTTTCACCGTGACAGTTTTTTTCATCTCGGCTTTGACTCCTTCGATGGAGGCAAGTTTTTTCTGCATTTCGGCAGGATCTTGCATATTCAGATTCTGGAGATCTTTCATGACTTCAGGATTTTCCATCAATTTCCCGAAATTCATATCCATCAGCGTGACAGTGTTGCCATCGCGGTGAGTCGCGTCAGTTTCGGCAATGCCATCGACAATATTGATTTTGAGCGACATCTTCATGTCTTTCATCATACCCATCATCATTGCCTGCATTTGTTTGGCTTCGGGGCCTTCGGCATCGGGGATGCCCAATCCTTCAGGGAGATTGGCTTTCGCTTCTTCCATCGCTTTTTTGGCCTCGGCTTGCTTGGCTGCATCCGCCTCTGCGGAGGGATTGTTCATGGTTAATACGCCGTCTTTGTAATCAAAAGTGAAGGGCTTCTCGTTCTCTTTGCCTTCTTGTTCTGCGCCTTGAGGGCCCATTTGTTCCAGGCTGGATGTGCTATCGGAAAGCGAGAGTTTCACGTCATTGATGTCTGCGAATTCAAAGGTCATGCGTGCGCCTTTGCTGCCATCAGCGTCGATTTTTTCGAATTTGGTAAGTTTTACACCCTTGCCGAGTTTTGTTGCTCGTTTTTTGCCTTCTTCCTCTGAGAACATTTGTTCCATGCCGCCGCCCTCGCCACCAAGGCCAGCGAGCATTCCGACGATCTGACCGCCGAGTTTCATTTCTTCGACGATGGTGCCGGACCCATCTTTTTTGAGGTTCACGGTATTGTTAACTTCGAGACAACTGGAAAAGCTAAACGCAAGAACAGCTACAGCAGCGACTTTGATGAAATAATGTTTCATATGATGAGTTCCATGATGCATGAGATTTTATGGGGAGCAACAAAAAAATCTGAAAAAGGACTTGCTCTATGGAGAGTGTTCGAATAAACAGTTGTTCGTATGAGTTCTATCAAGATTCGCTATTGGTTCTATTGTCAGCGCTGGAAAAGCCGGATTCGGCGATGGAAGCGGAGTTTTCGCAGAAAGCCGCAACAAAGATTTTACGAGCAATTACGTTTGCCTTTGGATGGGTGAAAACGAAAATAGCGATCCATTTGTGGGGGTGAAAATCGACGCGGCGAAGAAAAATGCAAATCATGACATTTTGAACTTACAATTTTGTGTAGTCTGCGTTATCAACGCGCAACCCTATGAGCAATTTGATCAGCCGAAAACCATGTCATTGGAAAGCCGTGCGCTTTGCGATGTTGTCTTGCGCGCTCGCATGTTCTGCGATAACTGCCCAGGATTTGGTGGAAGTCGAGGTTCAGCGCAAGGGGCAGAACGTCGAAGAAGCAAAAAAACTCCTGATGGAGGGAGACGTGGCCTATGGTGCATCTCGCTATGAAGAAGCGGTGAATCAATTTTCTCAAGCCTATGGATTGCTGCCTGATGCGCCGATTACGCGTGATTTGCGTAAAGCTACCGCGGAGCGATTTGCAACGGCAGCCGTAGAACGGGCTAAAGAATTGCGGCGTGGAGGCGATGTGGCTGCTGCTCTTGCATTGTGTGAGAGAGTTCTGGCAGATGGTGTGGCACCGCAGCATGCAGGGGCGATGGCGATGAGAGATCAGCTACAAGACCCCGTGAATACGAACCCTGCCATGACTGCGGGACATGCGAAGGACATCGATCAAGTGCGTCGCGCTTTGTATGAAGCACAAAGTTTTTATGATTTAGGTCAATTTGACCAAGCGGAGTTGAAATACTACGAAGTCTTGCGCAAGGATTCCTACAATACCGCGGCGCGCCGTGGGTTGCAAACAGTGCTTGCAGCAAAAAAAGTAGCGCTCGTTGCAGGTCAAGATCATGCTCGCAGCGAATTTTTGAAACAAGTCGATGCATCGTGGGAGAAGCCCGTTCCGCAGATCACCGATCCGCAGCTTGTGGAGCCAATCTCATCTGATAGCGTAAAGCGCCAGTTTGTATCCGAAAAGATGGCTGGAATGGTGGTGCAGAATGTCGATCTCGACCAAGTGACTCTCTTGGAGGCCGTAGATTTTTTGCGGAGTCAAGCTCGATTGCTAGATGTTGGCACGGCTGATATGACAGACAAAGGTATCAATATCGTTGTCAATTTGGGAAATGATCCTAACGGGACTGGTGCAAAAATTGCGGCTCGGCGAATGAATCTTAAGGTGCAGAATGTTCCCTTCCTTACCTTGCTGCAGATGGTTTGTGAGCAAGCCGGGGCAAAATACACAGTGGGTGACTATGCTGTTACCTTGCGTCCACAGAGTTCGGATGTTACTGAAATCGTTACCAGAAGCTATCGTGTGCCTCCAGATTTCTTAACGGGTGAAAACGCCGTTGCGCAGGAAGCTCCTGAAGATATTTTTGCAGCCGATGCTGGCAAAAATGAGGCTTTGTTGCCAAAGAGAATGTCTGCGATGGATAAGCTGAAAAGCTATGGAATCCCATTTCCCGAAGGCACCTATTCGAGTTACAACCCTGCCACAGGGATATTGATGGTGAAGCATACGACCGATGCGCAAGAGATGGTTCAGAATCTGGTGGACATGGCAGCGCAGATTGAGCCAGTGGCTGTCAACATTAGCATCAAGATCGTTAAAATTCAAAATGTGGAATTGGAAGAGCTAACCAAGGATTGGATCTTCAATGAGCTAGGTATTGGTGGCGGACTGTTTGCAGGTGGAGGAACGGTGGGGAATGGGTCTGCACTAAACGATATGACCAATGGTGCGGTGCAGCCAGCTCCGGTGACATCTGGTCTAAGAAGCGGAAGTGGCGCAATCACTCCGAGTAGCATTGATGAACTGATTCGAACCGGAACCTCGGGCTTTGCTCCTTCTCAGCAAAGGGCCCCTGGGTTTTTGTCACTTCTTCAAAATGATTTGGATGGTGCCCAAGTTGCGCTGATGCTGCGCGGTTTCGATCAGAAAAAAGGTGTTGATGTGATGGTTAAGCCATCAACGGTTGCACGAAGCGGCCAAACTTCGAAGATTGAAATCATTCGGGAGTTCATCTATCCTACAGAATACGAACCACCGCAGATACCTCAAAGCATTGGTGGCGGTGGATTCTTCGATCCTTTTACTGGTCAGTTGGTTGGCGGTGGCGGTGGACAGGCACCTGTTGTTCCCGCCAATCCCACGAGCTTTGAATCAAGAAACCTAGGGGTTACGATGGAAGTGAATCCCGTTGTTTCAGCAGACAAAAAGTATGTCGAATTATCTCTGAAGCAGGAAGTTGTTGGTTTTGATGGCTTCATAAACTACGGAAGCCCGATCTATGCTCCTGGCGCTGGCACTACCTTATTGGGTGGCGGTTCGTCCGAGGTGAACCGTGTCGAGTTGACCTCGAATCGGATTTTGATGCCGATCTTTAGCAAAATTGGCGCAGAAACTTCGGTTTCCATCGCTGATGGTGCGACGATCTTGTTGGGTGGTATGCTCGAAGAGCGTGTTCAAACGGTGAATGATCAGGTTCCGATTCTTGGGGGATTGCCCTTTATTGGAAGCTCTTTCCAAAGTAGAGCATTGCAGTCCGTGCGTACCAGCGTTTTAGTTTTTGTTTCAGTCGATTTGCAAGATCCTGCTGCGAATCTATATCGTGATCGATAAACCGTCTCACCTCTACCATTTTTATGGTTGATCGGTATTCCTTAAATTTCTAGTCTCTCCGTCCCCAATGCCAGTTCCGAAACAGCCAGATGACAAAGATAGGCAGAACGATAGTTATAGCCTAGATGAAATGATGCGCAAGCTTCAGGAAAGACCTGAGGAAAAGGGGGAATTGGTGACCCGTGATGATGGAACTGTGGCGTATAAAGTCCGCAAAAAGAAACGGCGCAGCGAACAGCCGAAGAAGGAAAGAGCAAAAAGGGTCAAAAAAATACGTCTGATTCAGCTTGGCGTGGCTTTTTTTGCCATAGTCGCAGTCGTTCTTGCCGGTGTAGGTATGCTATTCCACGTGAATAGCAGTTCGTTTCGGGATAAACTAAAAGCGAATATCGAGAGGACAACGGGAGCGAATGCTGAAATGGTGCAATTTTCCGTGCAGCCGACCGTTGCGCGTGCGCACAGCCTACATTTGACTTGGCCAAATGGCAATCACCTGCGTGATTTGGAGCTACGGTCGATAGATGCTTCTCTCGACCTCGTGAGTTTTTTCCAAAAGCGCTGGGGAGGAAGATCCGTCATTGCCAAGACGGGTACCTTGCGTGTTGCAATGGCAGAGTTGGATCAAGATCGGGTGTTTGCCCAAGAATTGGCAGATTTCCCCTTTAGTTTCCAGCATTACCGTATCGAAAGAATGCAATGTGAATTTTTTGGGAGAGATAAGGTGTCTTGGTCAGTTTTGCAAAACATGGAAGCATCATTGGCAAAGACGGCGACTGGAACACAGTTGCGGACATCGGGAGGCCAAATTGATATCAAGGGATTTGGTAAATTTACTATGGATCGTGCCAATATTTCCTTTGAACAGGGCCTCGCTAAATTTGCACGTCTTGGACTTAGCTCATCAGAAACTGATTCTGGACTTGCGATCTTATCTGGAAATGTCGATCTTTATAGCCCTGACCCCGTTAATTTTGAGTTGGTGTTCGAGTCGTTTCCTCTCAATAAAATCATGGGTCACGGAATGTCCCAATTTTTCGTTGGTGTTGTCGATACGAGTAAAGATGCGCTGAGTCGATATTTACGTTTTCAGGTAGGTGACGCGAAAAGTTTGGAAGTCAAAGCCAGTTTTACCGGTGGCGAGAATCAGCCTTTTTCGATTGTCCAACTCCCGTTCTTACGGGTTCTTAGTAAGGAAATTGCCAACCAAGAATTGCTGAATGGATATGTCTTCACGGATGTGTGTAAAGGGGAGTTATTGCGCACGGAGCAAAAGACGGTCGTCAAAGATTTTTATCTGGCAGAGCGTGGAGAAGTCGCAGTGCGCGGCTCTTTATCTTCTGATGGTCAGAAACTGGAAGGTGAATTGTTCTTGGGCGTTGGAATTGATGTCTTGAATAAGACCACAAGCAATCCAGACTTACGAAAAATTTTCCAAACGGAAGACGATGGATTTTTGTGGACTGCGATCAAAGTTAGCGGATCCCCAAGCGCGCCTGTAGATGATTTTGAGGCGAAAATCAACCAAGTGTATGTTGAGAATCCTCGTCCAGCTTTACCCGATACCATTCAAGAGCAGCCTACGATTGAAGGAGAGTTGGAATGATTTTGTTTGATCATACTGTGGAAGGAAACATCATTTTAAAACATAGTAATATCATCCATTTCTCTAGCCGATCTGGGCGACGTAAATCCAATTATTGATATGCAATACACATCACCATTTGAATCGATTTTTCATGACTTTAGTGTGCTGCCCGTGAGTCACGTAGAAGCGATTAACTCCGAAGCCTACAAAAAAATTCGTGGGTATTTGCATCGGGCACTTCCTTCACAAGGGCATTGTTATCTCTTGTCTTCTCCACGCGCTGGATACGGGAAAACGCATCTGCTCTCGATGTTGAAGGTGGAAATGGCATCGACTCATGAAATGATTCTCCTACATCCTGCCGATGGGGTGCTGATTGATGCTGAGACAGTGCTTACGGATGTCCTATCACATCTTACGCGCCTTCTGCCTGCGGGCGGAGGGCTCACGCCACTCGATTTGCTGGCAAGGCGAATCTTTGCCCTGGGAATTGAACCATTGATTCTTTCAGGAGAGCTTCCTTGCCAAGATCGTGACCAGGCCTTGTATGCTTTTACCTATCGTCCGATTGAAACGTTCGACTTCCACCATCCCGATGCTGCGACGGCTCATTGGGTGAAGAAAAATTTTGAAGTGCTGCGTTGGCGAATTTCGGAAGAGATTTCAGCGATAGTGCATGCTCCTGCAGCTGCGGTGAGTTTTTGGATCGATGCATTATTCCGGTATGCCGTTACGCCGATGGATGTCGTGAAGAGGAGTTATGAAATTCTTGACGTGACTGCTGCAAAGGCATCGCTGCCCAACATGGAGATTCTCACAACGATCCTAACGTTGCTTTCACACACACATCGAGTGGTGCTGGTTGCGGATGAACTCGAAGGGTTCTCAACCAATGAAGATGCTGCCTTGCGCTTGGTATCGTTTTTAACCGCTCTGCGTAGCCAAGCGGGCCGATTGGATGTGATTTTGTCGGTGAATAACGATGTTTGGGAAAATGCATTTTTACCGAAAATCCCAAGTGGTTTGCTGGATCGCATCAGCGAATATGCCGTTTCTCTAGAGCCTTTGGGGAGAGATGAAGCGATGGTGTTACTTGCTTCCCGCGATCAACGCTCCGTTGGCTTGATCGATCAAATTGATCCAGAGCAAGTTTTGTATGCGCGTGCCTTGTTACGCCAAGCAGGGAAAAGTTGGACGGAATCGCGTGCGGTATTTGCCTCAAACTATGACGCGACTCCTCTAGCTGAAGCATTCAAAGAGTCGGATAGGTTCGCAGTGACAAGCGATGCGGATCTGCAAGCGGTGGAGGAAGTTGATGAAGTGTTGGCATGGAATGTGGCGGCTACTCAAGCGACGGAAAGCGAGTCGATGGCAGAATCCGAATTATGCAAGCCCGTGGAAGCAGAAACAGTGTTCCTACAAACTGCCGCATTGGATTCCGCAGGTGCTAGTTTCAAGAACGCAGTTGTCGATAGTGCCGCAAATGATCTTGCCGCTGCGGCGTCCACAGTTTTCTCGAAAAATCCCATCGCTGTTGCCGAGGATTTCCAGAGTCTTGCTCCGAAAGAGAATTCTTCTGAGTCATTGCCTCCAGAAAATGATCGAGTCGCGGATTTATTGAGGCAGTTTCGCGAGCGTTATCGAGATTCTGCGTCATGAATGGTCTTGCCTTCGATCTCGCGTCACAATGGCCATGGTTTGAATAGGATAACCTTGGGTCGTTGATTTCTTTATGTGCCGCCGTCTTCAGTCCTTGCTTTTCTTTCGACGAGAATTTTGGTCATCTTTGATGTCAAAATTGGCTGAAATTTCTGATTTTTCTTTCCCGTAACAAGGAAGACCAATTTCCAATCATCTATGAAACTACTCTTCGCTTTCCTTGGAATCGCCGTTGCTGGAATCTCCGGTTATATGTTCGAGCCACAACTTCGTCCGACACTCATTGGGAAGCAGGCGGCCGATGCGACTCCTCCGGTGCAAGATTCAACACAAAACGATGCTGCTACTGAGCCTGCCAAGGCGCAACCAGCGTTTGATTACAGTGTTTTGCAGCCAAGCCAATTGCCCGAAAAGGTGGTTTTGAAAGAAGCAGCCACGGCTACGGCCCCAGGCGAAACGGACTCTTTTTCGCTTACGCCAGGAAACAAAGTGAAGCCGATTCGAATCGAAGGGGACACCTTGGTTTTTCGGGTGGTTGGTGGTGCAGAAGGGAAGATTGCAGTAGCCAAAACCAATTTGGTGGAGATTTTAGCGGCAAATCCTCCGCCTCCACCAGTTGACGTGCCGACGGAGCTTGCTGTGGCGCCAACTCCAGAGCCAGCGCCAGAACCAGAACCTACTCCTGCACCAGAGCCAGAACCTGCTCCAACACCAGAACCAGAGCCTACGCCTGCGCCGATGCCTGAGCCGCAACCAGAACCTGTAGCTCCAGTTGCGCAATCGCGCTTGGACGCGGATGGAATTGTGGCATTGATGAAAAAGAATCTAGCGGAAGGAACAATTTCTGAATTTACTGTTGATCAAGTGAGTGCCTGGAAAGCGGCTGAAGACGAGACGATTGATGGACAAACGTATCAAATTGGTATCGTCTCCTACAAATCTGAAACCATTTTCGGGGTCAAAGCGCTGGAGGCCAAAGCTTTGATCAAAGATGGAAGCGTGCTACGTTGGGTCTCCCCGAAGAGTGGTTTGGATCTAGAGTGATATGCCAAAGCTTCTACGGCTATCATTTGCATTTTGCCAACTTTTTTGTATGATTTGACTTATGAGTCGCCGCAGTCGTCGTCAAAGTTCTTCGTCAGCTAGTTCTTCAAAAAAAACTACTGCGCGGAGAGGTGTGTCAGCATGGGTTCTACGAATCGGACTTGGCTTCTTGTTGCTGATCGCGGTGCTTTCGGTAGGTGGGTATCTTTGGATGCGCAACTATCTTGCGGGAGAGTCTTTCCGTGCAATGTTGGTGAAAGAGGGCGGTGCTGTTTTGCAGGCTAAAGTTGATCTCAGTCCCTTGCGCTGGGATGGTTTTCGCGTTCACGCAAATTCCGTCGAAGTTTCGGGCGAGTATCAATGCAAATCGATGAAATGGGATGGGATTCGCACGGGCATCGAACCCAGCCGTATCGTTTCTGGGGTTTGGAGTGTGGCTCCGACGAGGATTGCAAAAATTTCGTTGTTATGGGATACAACCGCTCCCAAGCCGGAGGTCATCGCCCCTGTCGAAACGGAGGCTCCGATCGTGGCTGCGGCTCCGCCATGGTATCAATCGCTACTACCGCGCAGCATCGAAGCGGAGCCTCTGATCGTTGATAACTCGGACATCCGCGTAGTTCTCAAAGAAGGCACGATGCGCTTGCATGAAACTCGTTGGGAAGTGACGCCCACCAACAACTTGAAACAAGCAAGCATCCAGCTCACGGGCGGTAAAATCAAGTTGCCTTTTGCTTCGGTGCCAAGCATCCGACTCAACAAAGCCCAAGCAACATACCGCGATGGCAATTTGTATCTGACTCATAGCGATGGATCGTTGTATGAAAGTGGACATTTGCATCTCTCGGGAGAATTCGATGCCGTAAAAAAAGCGCTCTCTTTGGAAGGTGATGTCGAGGGTGTTCAGTGTTCGGAGGTATTACCGTCCGACTGGAAGCAAAAACTGATGGGATCGATGGTTGCCAATTTTCAAGTTGCTTCAAAAGACGAAAAAGTGGAAGTCAGAGGGCATCTCAATATACAAAATGGCGTGCTGACGGCGCTGCCAGTTCTCGATACCTTAGCGGCCTACGCGCAATCCATACGTTTTCGCACCTTGTCGTTGCATGATGCGGAGTGCGATTTCCTTTTTAAGGACGGTGTGATTACTTTATCTCGAATTAAGATCGGCTCGGAGGGGCTGGCTCGGCTAGAAGGACGCTGCACGTTCAGCTCGCTAAGCGATGGCGATTATGCAGTGGATGGCCATTTTCAACTTGGTTTAGCGCCTGGCACGCTTTCTTCGATTCCTGGCGCTGAGGAAGATGTTTTTCAAGCAGGTAGTCATGGCTTGCGTTGGACGTCCTTGCGTATGACGGGCACCTTGAAAAGCCCTGAAGAAGATTTGACGGATCGTTTGATGGCGGCGGCAGGAGCGAGGATGTTTGAGCTTTTGCCTGAAACGGGTGTGAAGGTGCTAAAATACACCAAACAAGTCGTCGATGATCATGCGAAACCCCTTGTCGAGAATGTGGGAAATGTCATAAAAACGGGCACTGGAGTGGCAGAGCAAGGAATCAAAACAATCACCGATGCCGGTACGGGCGCGGTAGATGCAGTGACGGGCCAAGTTAGCGAAACGGTCAACGACACAATCGGAGGGGTCCTTGGCGGAGTGCTTGGAACGAGAGTTGTAGAGCCGCCAAAAGTAAAAATACCAGAGAAGAAAGAAACGCCAGAAGGCGCCAAGTAGTTGCTACATACCAAGAGATCCCCGTAGTTTAGACTTGGCAACACGGACAGGTGCCAAAGAAAAATAACTCGTGGTAAAAGTTACGGAAGCCGGTTTTTTCACGCAATTCGTCTTCGAGTTTATGAACTGGGCAAGGGGCCTCGACTTGCTCGATGCTTCCGCAATCGGTGCAAATGAGATAATCTTGATGTTTGTTTGGCATCAAAAGGGTGAAATAGGCAGCTCTTTCATGCAAACCAAGGCGGCGCATGAGTCCGATCGAGATAAGTCGTTGCACGAGGCGGAATACGGTGGCTTTGTCACATTGCTCATTGAGACGGGCTGATTGGGATAACTCATTCAGCGTCATAGGGCGCGGCGATTCCAGCAGCGTGAGAAATAACTGCTCCATCGCCTTGGTGCGTCGCAGTCCGTTTTCACGGCAGCGTTGCATGAATTCCTTGGTTGCGTTGATTGTATCGATCATATTTTTTTAGAGTAAAGGCAGTTGTGGGTCGTGAGGGAGCGTGCGCGGAAGCGGTGCGCCAATTTTCGTATAAGCAGAAGGTTGAGCCACGCGGCCACGAGGGGTGCGTTGCAAGAATCCTTGCATGACCAAAAAGGGCTCATGCACTTCTTCTAGCGTGGAAGCGTCTTCACCAACAGCAACAGCTAGGGTGTTTAAGCCTACTGGGCCGCCATTGAATTTGTAAATGATGGCCTCCAGGATGCGTTTGTCCATTTCGTCGAGACCATCGTTGTCGATCTCAATCATCGCAAGTGCGGCATCTGCGGTTTTCGCGTCGATCATGGCGTTGGCGCGTACTTGAGCATAATCCCGCACCCAGCGCAAGAGAGCATTCGCGACACGTGGTGTTCCTCGCGAACGCGAGGCGATTTCCATAGCTCCAGGTGGGTCGATTTGAACATCGAGCAAGCCCGCAGAGCGAATGATGATTTGCGCAAGTTCTTCGCGGCTGTAGTAATCGAGTCGATTGAGAATTCCAAAACGCGAGCGCAGCGGGGCGGTAAGCATGCCCGAGCGAGTTGTCGCGCCAACGAGAGTGAATCGCGGCAAATTGAGTTGGATCGAGCGTGCAGAAGGGCCGGAGTCGATAATAATATCGAGGCGAAAATCCTCCATAGCGGGGTAAAGATACTCTTCGATGGCAGGATGGAGGCGGTGAATTTCATCGATGAAGAGAATGTCATTTTTTTGCAGATTGGTAAGGATCCCTGCAAGGTCGCCGGCTTTTTCGATTTGCGGGCCTGAAGTGGTGTGGAGTGTGGATCCCACAGCCTGGGCGACGATATTGGCAAGGGTCGTTTTTCCTAGTCCGGGAGGACCAGAAAGCAGCACGTGGCCGAGCACATCACTGCGCAGCCGAGCCGCTTCCACCATCAACATGAGGCGCTCTTTGACTTTTTCCTGGCCAATGAACTCCGAGAAGGCAGGTGGGCGCAGCGAGACATCAAACGGCGAGGCGGGTGTGGTGGTGGTTTGTTGATAAAAATTCTCGGGCATGTGGCGCGAGACTACTCTAGCCGATTTTTTGCGAATGGGCAGGCGAAAATGGGCGAAAATGCAAAAAACTTTATTCCGTCGCTCTTGGCAGGTGATCGTGCTGATTTTTGATTCACCGATTGACTTGATGCGATCGCTTTTGCATCGTTGGCTATGCGCACAGCGGTATATGCAGGTTCGTTTGATCCACCCACCTACGGGCATCTTTGGATGATCGAGCGGGGGCTGGCTTTGTTTGATCGTCTAATTGTTGCGATTGGCTCAAATCCGAGCAAAACCTACAGTTTTTCTGTGGCACAGCGCATGGAGCTTTTGCGTGCTTGTGCGCCTTCTAGTGATCGATTGCTCATCGCGCAATTCGACAATCGCTATCTTGTTGATTTTGCAGGGGAGATGAACGCGGATTACATTCTTCGAGGCATTCGCTCGCCGCACGATTATGAATACGAGCGTGTGATGCGTCACATCAATGCCGACATGGCGCCGCATGTGCAAACGGTATTTCTGATGCCGCCAAGGGATATCGCCGAGTTGAGTTCCTCGATGGTGAAGAGCTTGATCGGCCCTGAGGGATGGCAAGACATCGTCAGTCGCTACGTACCACCTGCGGTGTTTGCGGCATTAGATGAGTCGGTGGGCGACGAGCGCTAATGGCTTCACGGGGCTCGTAAGGCTATGGCATTGGCTGCGGCGTAGTCGCGCGCATGGGTGAGGCTGATTTTGATCTCACCGATGCCTCGTTGCCGACAAAAGCTCGCGGCGTTGCCGCTGAGATGAACGCTCGGCTCGCCGTTGGCGGCTCGGCGTATCTCCAAATCCTGCCATGATACCTCTTTGCCAATGCCAGTGCCCAGTGCTTTGGCGATGGCTTCTTTGGCGGCAAAGCGCGCTGCATAATACGGCCAAGGTTGGTGATGTGATTCGCAATAGGCTCGCTCGTCCTCGGTGAAAATGCGTTGCAGAAAGCGTTCGCCAAATTCATCGATCGATTTGGCGATTCGATCCACTTCGATGACGTCTATTCCGATTCCATAAATCATGCGGTGGGTGTTTTAACATTCCACGACATTAACGGCAAGGCCGCCGCGCGAGGTTTCTTTGTATTTTGTGTTCATGTCGCGTCCGGTATCGCGCATGGTCTTGATGACCTTATCAAGGGAGACGAAATGTTGGCCATTGGAAGACATCGCGAGACGTGCCGCGTTGATGGCCTTGACGGAACCCATCGCATTACGCTCGATGCATGGAATCTGCACCAATCCGCCGATGGGGTCACAGGTTAGGCCTAGGTTATGTTCCATGCCGATTTCTGCGGCGTTTTCGACTTGTTGTGGAGTGCCACCGAGGTATTCGACGAGGCCCGCAGCTGCCATGGAACAAGCGACACCAACTTCACCCTGGCAACCTGCTTCTGCACCAGAAATGGAGGCATTTTTTTTGTAAAGTGATCCCACCGCTGCTGCGGTGAGCAAGAAATCATGCACGGCGTTGGCGTTGCGGCTGTGGCGGAAGCGCACGGCGTAGTGGAGAACCGCAGGGATGATGCCGGCGGCACCATTCGTGGGGGCGGTGACGACACGACCTCCAGCGGCATTTTCTTCGTTGACGGCAAGAGCGTAAAGGTTGACCCAGTCGAGAATGGTCAGAGGATCGGATAAACTCATTTCTGGAGTGGCGCAAAGCTGTTCGTAGATGGCCTTGGCCCGACGTTTCACGCGCAGGCCGCCAGGTAATTCACCATCGAGGGCGATGCCACTCTTCACACAGGCTTGCATCGCAGACCAGATTGCGTCGAGGCGAGATCGGGTTTCCGCTTCTGGCCGTAAGGCATTTTCATTTTCCCTCATGATCGCCGCAATGCTGAGATGATGAGATTGGCAAAGATTCATCAATTCGAGCGCCGAAGCAAATGGGTAAGGCACGGAGACGCACGCTTCACGTGGCGGTGTTTGCAACTGCTTTTCGGTTGCGATGAAACCGCCGCCAAGCGAGTAATAGACTTCTTCTGCGAGAACTGCTCCAGACTGATCTAAGGCGGTAAAATGCATGCCATTCGGGTGCAAGGGTAAGGGCTTGAGTCGTTTGAACGATAGATCGGTGTTGGGGGTGAAGCCGATCAAAGCTCCCCAAGGTAAGGGTAGCGTGCGGCTTGCGTGGATTTCTGCGAGCCGAGAAGGCACGGATGCGACATCGATGGACTCTGGGGTTTCGCCGAGAAAGCCATAGAGTAGAGCTTTATCGGTGCCGTGTCCTTTGCCCGTTGCGGCTAAGGATCCGTAGCAGTCACAACGTAGGGAAAAAAGCGCATGGTGAAGCTCACGCTCATGCAACGATAGAACAAACTCTCGCGCCGCGCGCATCGGCCCCACCGTATGGGATGATGATGGCCCGATGCCGATGGTAAATAAATCTAACGCCGAGATGAACATGCCATGACTCTAGCAGTTGCAATGCCGTACGGCAAAAAAAATGAAGAAAGTCGGCAACAGTGTTGTCAAATGCGCTAGGTTTCTTATAATCAGTAGAGTTCTATGAAAATCATCCAATCGTTATTGTTGTGCCTTGCCTTTTCCGCACCTTGCGCAGCGCAAAACCCAAATGCGCAGCAAATCCTCGATGGCGCAAAAATGGTCGCGGCGCTTCAGCAAGCCGACTTAGAGGGAACCATGACAAAATCTCGGTTGAGTATTCCCCTCGGACTTTTTCTAAGAGAAAAAAACATCCAATTTCAGTACTCCGATGGCCAGAAATGGTCGATCTTTCACATGCGTATGAGCGATGCCAGTTGCGAATTGTTTCGCATGGACGGAGGCAAACAGGTGAAATTCCCTGACAACCAGCTTGCCGAACCCATCATGGGAACGGATCTCACCTATGAAGATCTCTCCTTCCGTTTCTTTTATTGGAAAAATCCCATTCTCGAAGGCGAGGAAAACGTTGGCGTGCATGGTTGCTATAAAATCCGCATCAACAATCCCGGCGTAGGTGGCGCCTACCATGTTATGTACGTTTGGGTGCATCGGAAATTTGGTGCATTTATGAAAATTGAAGGCTTTGACAAGCTGGGCAAACCTCTCAAACGATTCGTCGTTACCGATGTGATGCAAATTGGCAAAGATGCGCAAGGGCAAGCCATTTATAGCCTGCAGCAAATGAATGTCAGCACGCTGAATCCTGCCAATGGCCGAGTTGTCTCCGAAACCAAGCTGCTGTTCAACAAGCCGAAAAACGTCAAAGCTCCTGCGGGGCCTCGATAACGTCTTCGTAGCAACTCGAATTAATAAATTTCTACGGGCGATCGCTTGCCGTCTTCCGCACTGCGTGTTTGAGCGAGTTCCTCTCCTAATGTCGCGACGCGCAGATCCCAGACTTGTTGGTCGAGGAGTTGATGCGCGGCCTCCGAAAATGCAGTGGGAGATTCCATCTGCGTTTTAAATCGTGCAACCCCGGCAAGCGCTGAATCGAGATCCGCAGCGGACATCGATTCTAGCGTTTTCAATGCGTCTTCGGCGGCTTCAAGTCGATGGCAGATCATGATCAAATGATTTCCCGCATGTACGGCACGGCGTATCGTTTCATCCCAGCCAAAGGTATTGAGAATCGCCCCCATATCGAGGTCATCTGTCATAATCAGACCTTCGAAGCCAAGTTCTTTGATCAGACATTGGCGGATTACCGCAGCCGAAAGAGAGGCCGGCACCGCAGCATCTGGTTCAAAGCAGGGATAGTGTGCATGCCCAATCATCATGCTATCGACCTTGTCGGCAAAAGCCCGAAAAACAGCGAGTTCGCATGCTTCCAGTTCCTCGCGATTGCGATCAATGCGCGGCAATTCATGATGAGGATCTAGACCTGCAAAGGTATATCCAGGAAAATGCTTGCCGCAGGAGCGAATGCCTGCCTCAGCCATCGCAGCGCGAAATACCTCTGCGTTGGCAATCGTCTCTTCGACCGATGCTCCATAACATCTCCCGCGCAAGGAATTGTCCGCCTCGTCATCAAAGGAAATGTCTAGCACCGGGCAGAGATCGAGATTGAAGCCGAACAATCGCAGCAACTCTCCCGTGATTCTGCCATGATCGCGAATCAGATTTGGTTCGCGTCGCTCGCGGAGTTGCTGTGCGTTGGGTGGTTCGTGTCCGATGAGGCGGAGGCGGGAAACCCTGCCGCCCTCTTGATCGATGGTGATGATCGGTTCGGTGGAACTGATGTCGCGCAGATCATCGGTGAGTTTTCGTAACTGCGTGGCGCTTTGGATATTTCTGCCAAATAAAATGAATCCTCCTGGCTGAAGTTTCCGCAATCGCGCGGCTGTGGCGGAATCCAGTTCCGTTCCAGGAACCCCGATGAGAAGCAATTCGTTAGGTTTTTGAGCGATCATAGACAAAGGAAAAAGATGCACACCGAGGGGAAATCGAGCAAGCCGATTTGCTCGAAAGCTCTGATTAGTTCTTTCGTCGATGTATCAAATTCCGATCACGGCGTGATCCATCTTTGGGAATCAAACTCCTACGATTTGCTCGCGTAGTATCGCGGAGGCGAAATCGCGGTTCATACGAGCGATGTGATCTACGCTGATTTCCTTAGGACATGCAGCTTCGCATTCGTATTGGTTGGTGCAATTGCCGAAACCTTCAGAGTCCATTTGGCGAACCATGGAGAGGACGCGTTTGTCGCGCTCTGGTTGGCCTTGAGGAAGGTGACCAAGGTGCGAGATTTTTGCCGAAGTAAAGAGCATGGCGGAGGAGTTTTTGCAGGCTGCGACGCATGCTCCACAACCGATGCAGGCTGCGGCATCAAAGGCAGCATCAGCGTCAGATTTCTTGATGGGGACGCTATTGGCATCGACGGCGGAACCGGTGCGGACGTCGATGTAACCACCAGCGGCGATGATGCGATCGAAGGCACTACGGTTGACGATCAAGTCGCGAATGATAGGAAAGGCTTTGGCACGGAATGGCTCGATCCAAATCGTGTCGCCATCTTGGTACTTGCGCATGTGGACTTGGCAGGTGGTAATGCCGCGTTCTTTGCTGTGTGGCACGCCATTGATGGTCAGTGAGCACATGCCGCAAATGCCTTCGCGGCAATCGTGGTCAAAGTGAATCGGTTCGCCACCGCTGAGGACGATACGCTCGTTGACAATGTCGAGCATTTCTAAAAACGAAGCTTCTGCCGGAATATCCTTGGCGTCGTACGTTTCGATTTTTCCAGCGTCATTGGCCGATTTTTGGCGCCATACTTTAAGCGTGAAGTTGAGTTTGGACATAGAAGCAAGTGGTTAAGTGATGGTGGCGGGCGGTGGGGGATTATTTGTAGGAGCGGACGGAGGGCTTGAGGTCTTCAAACTGAAGCACATCTTTGTGAAGCGTGGGAGCTTTGCCGTCGCCGTTGTATTGCCAAGCGGCGGCGTAGGCGTAATTTTCGTCATCGCGTTTGGCTTCGCCTGGAGAAAGGTAGCCGCTTTGCACTTCTGGGTCAGCTTCGGTGTATTGATGGTCGGTGCGGAAGTGTCCGCCGCAGGATTCATTGCGATCAAGGGCATCGTAGCACATGAGTTCGCCGAATTCGAGGAAGTCGGCGACACGGCCTGCTTTTTCGAGTTCCATGTTGGCGGCATCGCCTGAGCCAGGAATGCAGACGTTTTCCCAGAACTCTGCGCGAATTTCAGGAATGCGTTTGAGATTTTCTTTCAGGCCTTCGGGGTTGCGAGCCATGCCGCAATTGTCCCACATCAGCAAACCTAGTTCGCGATGGAAGGAATCGACGGTGCGCTTGCCTTTGGCGTTGAGCAGCGTTTTGGTGCGGGCTTGTGTTTGTTCTTCGGCTTCCTTGAAGGCGGGATGTGCCGATGTAATCGTACCTGGCTTTTGGGTGGCAAGATAATTGGCGATGGTGGTGGGGATCACGAAATATCCATCGGCGAGGCCTTGCATCAGGGCAGAGGCACCCAAGCGGTTGGCTCCGTGATCGGAGAAATTTGCTTCGCCCAAGACGTGGAGACCGGGAACGTTCGACATCAAGTTGTAATCGACCCAAAGACCACCCATCGTGTAATGGACAGCGGGGTAAATCATCATCGGGCGGCTGTAAGGATCCTCGCCGGCGATTTTTTCATACATTTGAAAGAGGTTGCCGTAGCGGGAGCGGATCACAGATTCGCCGAGACGTGCGGTGGAATCGCGGAAATCAAGATAAACGCCGAGGCCTGTTGGAGCAACGCCGCGTCCTTCATCGCAGCATTCTTTAGCTGCACGGGAAGAAATGTCGCGCGGGGCGAGGTTGCCGAAAGAGGGATATTTTCTTTCGAGGAAATAATCGCGATCCTCTTCTGCGACGGCATCGGGGTGGAGTTGCTTGCTGCGGATTTTTGCCGCGACTTCAGCACTTTTCGGAACCCAGATGCGTCCGTCGTTGCGGAGAGATTCTGACATCAAGGTGAGCTTGGATTGGTAATCGCCAGAGACCGGAATGCAGGTCGGGTGAATCTGCGTGTAGCAAGGATTGGCAAACAAGGCACCGCGGCGGGCGGCCCGCCATGCTGCTGTCACATTGCAGCCCATGGCATTGGTGGAGAGGAAGAAAACGTTTCCGTAACCGCCGGTGGCGAGCACCACGGCATCGCCAGCATGGGAAGAAATTTTTCCGGTGACGAGGTCGCGCACGATGATGCCCTTGGCGTGGCCATCGACGAGAACTACGTCGAGCATTTCGGTGCGGGTGTGCATTTCCACGCCGCCTTTGTGAATTTCTTTTTCTAGGGCTTGGTAACAGCCGATGAGGAGCTGTTGTCCCGTCTGTCCGCGAGCGTAGAACGTGCGGGAAACTTGAGCACCGCCGAAGGATCGGTTGTCGAGCAGTCCGCCGTATTCGCGGGCGAATGGCACGCCTTGGGCGACGCATTGGTCGATGATATTGGTGGAGACTTCTGCGAGGCGATGGACGTTCGCTTCGCGGGAGCGGAAATCGCCGCCTTTGAGAGTATCGTAAAACAAACGGCGCACGGAATCACCATCATTTTGGTAATTTTTGGCAGCATTGATTCCCCCCTGTGCGGCGATGGAGTGAGCGCGCCGTGGGCTGTCTTGGTAGCAGAAACATTTCACCTTGTAGCCAAGTTCGGCAAGGGTGGCAGCTGCGGCACCGCCTGCGAGGCCCGAGCCGACGACAAGGATGGTAAATTTCCTCTTGTTTGCTGGGTTGATGAGCTTGGAATCCATCTTGTGCTTGGACCATTTCTGCGCCAAGGGACCTGAAGGGATGTTGCTATTGAGGTGAGTGGACATAGTCGTAGGTGGAATGAAGTTCAGCCGCGGAATCCGAGCATGACGGCGAGTGGAATGGAAATGAAGCCGGCCCAGACAAGCAGGGCGTAGCCTTTGCTTATGGCATCAACCAGTGGTGCCGATTTTTTGGAGCGGAGGCCGAGAGTTTGAAACATCGACTGCACACCGTGGGAGGCGTGAGAACAAAGAAGAGTCATGGCGATGACGTAAAAGATCACAACGGCAACGTTTTGGAAGCCTTTGATGACCATCGCGTGGGGACTGACTAAAGCGAGGGAAGCCAGTTCCGCGTCAGTGCGCACGGTGAAATGAAGGATGTGAAAGATGATAAAGGCGAGGATGGTGAGTCCGCTCCAGATCATGATCAGGGAAGATTTTTTCGCCTGAATGGTGGCTGCGTATTCGTAGTTCGGCGAGACCTTGCGATTGGTGCGAGTGAGGGAAATGGTAGCAGCGATGTGGATGGAGACAATGGCGAGCAGGCCGATGCGTGCGATCCAGATCCCGGCTCCGTGCAGGCTCTCGTGAAGCATTTTTGCATATTCGTCAAATGCTTCAGCCCCAGCAAAAACGAGCATGTTTCCCGCAAGGTGACCAAGAAGGAAGAGCACGAGGCCGAGTCCGGTAATGGCGACGAGCCATTTTTTTCCAATCGAGGTGTTCCAAAGAGCGCAAATGGGACGAAGTAGGGCGTTCATGTGAATGAGGTAGGGCGATCTTGCCCTGCGCAAACTGTCACAAGTGTGGATGCTGCGCAAGATGTGAAAAAATGTTTTTTCGATTTTTTTTTCAAGATAGCGGATGGTGGTGCGCGTTGCGCGAAATGCCAAAAAATCTTGCCATTCCCGTTCTACTTATCACCTTTCTTATGTGGATCAACGTGGATGAGTCCAAGGAAACCTCACTAAAAGCGGTTAGCAACGACCTCGCCAGAGCAAGAAGCCGCCCGAGCCGCCCGCAGAGGATCTTAGGGCAAATTCCGCATAGAGGATCGATTCCGCAGGAATTCAGAGCAACGATGGCGAAAAAAAATCACGGGCGATGATCGTCCGTGATTTCTTTTGTTGCGGATGGAAATGCTGTATTTCTGCCGTGAAAGCGGGCAGAATCATAGCCAAAATTCCAACGGGGTTGTTTCATCTCTGGGCTTTGAGACGCAAGCCCGTTGGGATTGAGAAGCCCTTTTCCCCATTCACGAAATTCGATGCGGAGTTGGATCATTTTCCAGATCATGCTTTCCCTTCATGATATGATCGTTTTCACAACGAATGCAATGTCTGGCCGAGACTGCGGGATTTGTGCTTTTCTGTTGGGCTTGCTGGGGGTAGGTTTCGCGCTCTTGCTCATGTTACGATTGGAAAAATGTTCAGAACTTGCTTTGTTGGATCAGCCTCTCTATCTGGCGTTGGGGGTGTTTGATGGGATTCATCGGGGGCATGCGGAGGTCATCGGCGAGGCGATACGGATGGCTCGGCAGGCGGGGGGACTCGCAGGGGTGGTGACATTTGAACCGCATCCGATTCGGGTGCTGGCGGCGGAGCGGTCGCCGAGTCGGCTTTTGGCTTCGTTGGATCATAAGGCGCGGGTGTTAGCAGGATTGGGCGTGGATTTTTTGTTGGCGATCGATTTTACCAAGGAGTTTGCACAGACATCGGCGGACGAGTTTTTATCGAGTTTGTTCGAGAATGGTAAGGTGCGGGGAATGAGTGTGGGGCAAGATTGGCGATTTGGTAAGGAGCGCATGGGCGATGTGGCAATGCTTGCGCGCGAGGCCGAGAGGCGTGGGTTTCTTTTTTGTGCGGCATCGCCCGTGCTTCACGAGGGCGAGCGCATCAGCAGTACGAGGATTCGAGCAGCGATCGCGGCGGGGCAGTTGGCGGATGCCGCAGCGATGTTGGGTCGTCCGTATGCGGTGGAAGGATGGGTCGTGAAGGGTCAGCAGATGGGCAGAACCTTAGGGTTTCCTACGGCGAATGTGGCCTTAGCGGAAGAGCAGTTGCCGCCGGATGGTGTCTGGGCCGTGCGGGTGCGATGTGGGCATGAACGCATGCAAGGCGTAGCGAATTTGGGATTTCGGCCCACGGTCAATGGCACGGCGCGGGTGCTTGAGGTGCATGTGTTTGATTTTTCCGGGGATTTGTATGGAAAATGGATCGAATGCGAATTCGTGCGGCATCTGCGAGAAGAGCGGAAATTTCCCAGTCTGGATGCCTTGTGCGAACAAATCCGGCTGGATCGGGATGCGGCGCAAGAATGTTTTGCGAATGAAGCAGAGATCCGAAGTTGACCGCGTGGAAGTTCGGAACTCAAGTGGAATCCTCTGCTTGATTCCTTGGTTTGATGCGATAGATTGACCCAGCAATGGTCGTATAGAGACACTGATATTATGGTATGTGAGCGTTTTGATCTTCATCTTCTTATTCCCATGACGCACCGAGTGTGCTTCACGCGGGGAGCATTTGCGGGAGGAAGAGAGGTGGTAGTGAGTTTGTTGCGTGAAGGTGGCGGTAGGCGAGCGCTTGTTTTCTTGGAGCAAAGTGTCTCGGAGCATTGGCCGATGTTGGCTGACGAAATTCGCGAAACGTTGGAAGTTGCTGGAGTGACTCTTTGTGCATTGCACATTCACGCCGGAGCTGAGGCGGTCAAGAACGATGATTCGCTCGTGAAGAATGTATGGAAGGCCGTAGAGGGTAGCGGCATTGATCGGCATTCGTATGTGTTGTGCATTGGCGGTGGTGCGTTTTTGGACGCGGTGGGATTTGGCGTGGCTACGGCGCATCGTGGTGTGAGGTTGTTGAGATTTCCGACGACGACATTGTCACAAGATGACAGTGGTGTGGGTGTGAAGAATGGGATCAATTGCTTCGGCAAAAAAAATTGGATTGGTTCGTTTGCCGTGCCTTATGCTGTGGTGAATGATTTTCAATTTTTGTTCACGCAGGATGTGACGACGAGGCAGTTAGGCTTGATCGAGGCGTTGAAGGTCGCGTTGGTCAAAGATGCGGAATTTTTCCAATGGATGGAAGCCAATGTGGCGGATCTGGCCGTGGGCGAGGAAGAAGTATTTGTGGAATGCGTGAAGCGCTCGGCGTTGCTGCATGCGCGGCACATCACGACGGGTGGCGATCCCTTTGAAATGGGGAGCAGTCGTCCCTTAGACTTCGGTCATTGGGCGGCACATAAGCTGGAGCAACTGAGCGGGTTTCGCATGAGCCATGCCCATGCGGTTTGCATTGGGCTGTGGCTGGATGTGTTGTATTCGGTGAAGGCTGGATATTTGACCGAAGAAGATGGCCGTCGCATCGGGTACGTGATGTGCGTCATGGGCTTTCCGCAGTTTGATGAGCTTTTGTTGAAGCGCGAAGCTAGCGGAACCTTGGCGATTATTGCGGGCTTAGAAGAGTTCCGCGAACACCTTGGCGGGACGCTGACGATTTTGTTGCTGCGAGCTGCGGGAGAGGGCATCGAGGTTCACACGATGAACAGTGCATGGATCGAAGAGTGTGTGACTGCGATGCAGGAGCAGGCGTTTGGGGTATCGATTTCCTAGCGATTGCAGAATCAAGGTTGATCTTGCTTGCGGGGGAATTTGCTGTTGGGCGGCTTGGGGCGGCGGCTGGTGACGCCTAGAGTGGCGCGGTCATCGGCGATGCTACGGCGACCTAGAGTGCTTTGCAGGCGTTGGATTTCTTGGGCTTCTTCGAGAAGAGGCCGATATTGCTCGGCGGTAAGTCCTGGCTGCGAGAGGGCGGAGAGATTGATGGCGTGACGTTTGTTGAGGACTTTTTCGGCGAGCAGGGAAAGGGCGGATTGTGCCGCATCGAGGGTAGGTTCCGTGGTTTCTTGCGCGAAGGTGCTATCGGTTTGCAGAGCGAGGCGGTCACTTTCGGTTAGGTTGGCGAGAAAGGTGTTGACGCTGGCAGCTTGGCTGGGGTCGTAATCACCAGCAAGGATGTTGTCCAAAAGGGGTATGCCTTCGAGGTAGCGAGCGGCTTCGTGGAGGAACTCGAATTGTTCGCAGAGGAATTCCTTCACCGCCGCGGAGCGTAGAACGAGGTTGGCAAGGTAGAGAATGGTGATGTCTGCGGGAGTCGGTTCGGCGCTGGCGGGCGTTTCTACAGCGGCACTGCTACCGTGGCGGGAGTCGTTTTTGAGATCGCGTAGGTGTTTTTTGCGAGCTGCAGAAGTGGCTTGGCGCAGTTCGGGGGTGCT
Organism: Verrucomicrobiaceae bacterium; assembly: GCA_027487435.1. GTDB lineage: Bacteria > Verrucomicrobiota > Verrucomicrobiia > Verrucomicrobiales > Akkermansiaceae > UBA956. The sequence continues at coordinate 32,847 of JAIYDP010000022.1, forward strand.
GACTTGGAGCAGGGTGGCGCAGTGATTGATCATCGAGTCGCGATTGACGTTGTCCTCGATGCAGGCGAGCAGTGCGGCGATTTCGCGGGCGGTGGTGGCGCGGGCTTGGGCGTGGGCGAGGCCGCCTACGGAGTGGGCGCGATCCATTTGAAAGTCGAAAAATGGGCGGGCGTCGTCGAGCAGTTTTTGGAAGGCTTCTGGGCCATCGCGCTTGAGAAAGGAGTCTGGGTCATCGCCCGGAGGCATGGAAATGACGCGGATGTTGATGTTTTCGGCGGAGAGGGTGCGGAAGGCTTTGACTGCTGCTTCGTAGCCCGCCTTGTCGGCATCGAAGCAGAGATGCGCGGTATCGGTGTAGCGTTTGAGGATTTTTGCATGCTGCGGTGTGCAAGCGGTGCCGAGGGTGGCGATGGCGTGGGTGATGCCGTGCTCGTGGCAGGCAAGGGCATCGAGCTGACCTTCGCAGATGAGCACGGATTTTTTTTGGGTGATGGGGCGGCGGGCGCGGTCGAAGGCGAAGAGGACTTTCGATTTGGTGAAGAGCGCGGTTTCTGGGGAGTTGATGTATTTTCCAGAGTTGGGATCGTGGATGATTTGCCTGCCGGAAAAGGCGATGACATCGCCTTGGTCATTGCGTATGGGGAACATCAGGCGATCGCGGAAACGATTGTAGAGGCCGCGGCTGTTTTCGCGTTCGATGCAGATCCCAGAATCGACGAGTTCGCGACCGGTGAATTTTTTTTCGCGTGCCCAGTTGAGAAAGGTGGTGGGGTCTTTTGGCATCCAGCCTACGCTCCAGCGTTCGGCCATGTCGCGTTTGTAGCCGCGTTTGGCGAGGTAGTTGCGGGCGTGTTTTGCCTCGGGAGCGTCGATCAAGAGCTGGTGGAGGAAGGCGGTGGTTTCGCGGTGGAGGTCGAGCAGTCGTCCGCGCTTGCGTTTTCCGCGTTCGGCATCGGCATTGTAGGCTTCCTCGATGATGGGGACTCCGGCGCGTTGGGCGAGTTTTTTGACGGATTCGACGAAGGGCAGGCCTTCGTATTTCATCACGAAACTCAGGGCATCGCCGCCTTCGCCACAGCCGAAGCAATGGAAGCGTTGTTGACTGGCGTAGATGTGAAAGGAGGGCGTTTTCTCGTTATGAAATGGGCAGCAGGCTTTGAATGAGGTGCCCGAGCGTTTCACTGGGATGTAGGAACTGATGAGGTCCACGATGTCGGTGGACTCCAGAACTTTGATCCGAGTTTCTTGAGAGATATTAGCCAAGGTGCAAATGGGGTGCTTGAGCAGAGAAGCAGAGAAGCTTCAGCGAATCAAGCATTGCGGCGGGGAGATTTTTTGCTGGTCGGCGGGGTATTGGGCAGGGCATGGCATTTTTTCCCGCAGCCGCAAGCATTTGGCGACTTGTGCCAGCATTGGCGCAGCAGCCATGCGAGGGCGAGGCCGATGATAGCGAAGGTGATCAGAGATTGCAGCGTGGCATTCATGTTAGGAAAAGATGTGGAAAACAGCGACTGCTGCGAGCCATGCGAAGGCGGTCATGAAGAAAAATTGCCCTACGGCCCATTTCCATGAGCCGCTTTCTTTGGCCATGACGACGCTGGTGGGCAGGCATTGCAGGGCGTAGATGTAAAATACCAGCAGGCTTAGCAAGGAGGCCATGGAGAACATCGGGCTGCCGTCTGAACGTTTGAGTTGTTGCAAGCGATCGCGTAAGTCACGCCGCGTGAGTTCCTCATCGTCGGCTTGTTCCACGCGATGGACAATGGCCATGGAGGAGACGAAGACTTCGCGAGCGGCAAACGAAGTGAGAATGGCGGCGCCCGTTTTGCCATCGTGTCCCATGGGGAGAAACAGCGGCTCGATGGCGCGACTGATGCGTCCCATCGCGCTGTTTTCTAAATTTTCCGCCGCGTCATCGCTGGTTTTCGGATAAGTCTGGAGAGCCCACAGAATGATGGATAAGGCGAGGATGATGCCACCAGCTTTACGGAGAAAAGCCCAGGCGTTTTCTTTGACTTGCTGGAACAAATGTTTCCATTGCGGCAGGTGATACGGTGGCAGTTCTAGCAAAAAATGTTGCGGAACCTCGTCCTTGCCTAAGCGTTTGCGCAACACATACGCGACTGCCAATGCGCTCAGCGTGCCGGTAGCGTAGATGCCGGTCATGACTAGTGCTTGATGGAAACTATTTCCTTCGTCTTTATGCAAGAGCAGCGGCACGAGCAACAAATACACTGGCATGCGAGCACTGCACGACATCCATGGCGCGACAAACATGGTGACCAGACGTTCTTTTGGTGAATCGATGGTGCGCGTGGCCATGATACCGGGAATGGCGCAGGCGTAAGAACTGAGCAGAGGCAGAAAGGATTTCCCCGATAGACCAAAGCGAGCCATGATGCCGTCCATCAAAAATGCGGCGCGTGCCATGTAACCTGAGCCTTCGAGCAGTCCGATGAAAAAGAACAGCAGCAAGATTTGCGGCAGGAACATCAAGGCCGATCCGACGCCCTCGATAATGCCATTGACCAGAAGGTCGCGCAAATCGCCTTCGGACATCGTGTGGGAAACCCACTCTTGGATGGTGCCTTTGAGTCCATCAATCCCATCCATGGGCCACGCTGCAAAGGAAAAAATCCCCCAAAAGACAACGAACATCGATGCCGCGAGAAAGAACCAGCCAAAGATCGGATGGAGCAGCCAGGCATCGCATTTGTCGGTGAAGGAAGCGTGATCCGAGTCCGGTCTGCGGGCGGCTTTGGCGCAGATCGCTGCGACGAGCGAAGCTGTTTCGACACGGGAGATCGGCGGGGTGGGGGAGGTCGAGGGGCGTTTTTCGCTAGCGAGAGCTTGTTTGATTTCGACCAATCCTTTGCCGCGCGTGGCGTGCATGGCCAGCACGGGTAAGCCCAATTCGCTGGAAAGCAGTGGGAGATCGATGCGAATGCCTTGCGCCTCGGCGAGATCGATCATGTTGAGCACCAGCACCACTGGAAGGCCGAGAGCTTTGAGCTCGAGGGTCATTTGCAGGTGTCGCTCCAAGGCAGAGGCATCGACAACATGAAAGATCAATGCGGGGCGAGCTTCCTCAGCGACATCACCGCGCAACAAAGCCGCAGTGATTTTCTGCTCGGGACTATCGCCCTCTAAAGAATGGCACCCCGGCAAATCCCAAACCTGCCATTTTTTCCCGTGAGGGGTAAAACAATCGCCCGATTTTTTCACGACGGTGACACCCGCGTAATTGCCGATTTTTTGATTTTGTCCGGTAAGTGCGTTGAAAATGGTCGATTTTCCGACGTTAGGAAAGCCTACCAAGGCGACAATTTTATCGAGATCTGGAGCACTCATGCGCTAACCATCACTTGCTTGGCAAGATCCTTGGAAATGGCCATTCTCGTTCCGCAGACGCTACAAAGCAAATTGCGGCCATCGGAGATTTTCTTGACGCGCATGCTCTCACAAAAACCCATCTGACGCAGCTTTTCGCATGCAGGACCTTGAAGAAAACGTATGTGAAACTCACACCCCACCGCCGCCTGACATAAGGTCATGAGGCTCTCACACTCGATTTCACGAGGCAATGTCGTTTGATGTGGCACGAGGTGAATATGCGCTATTGAGACTGAAATGCAATAGCGAAATTGAAAATTTCTTCAAGCTGGGTTGTCGGGGGCGCCAGAAGAGTCTTCGAGGTAAAAAATTCGCGCGCTTCCCCGTTTTTAGCGTTCGGTTTCAGCCGCCGCGATGTCGTTCATCCAAGCGCCGCGAGCGGTGACCCATTTGCCCTTGCGAATGACAGTGGGGAAGCCAAGTCCATTTTCTGCGGCAGCGACAAAGACATCCCATGCTTGGCTGGCGAGAATGCCCGAGATGATGACCTCTCCGCCGGGGCGTAGCAATTTGCAGATGTTTGGAAAGGCTTGAATCAAGATCGTGCTAAAGAGATTGGCAATGACCACGTCGTATTGCTTGCGCGGTTTCCATTTGAGCACGTCTTGTTCCGCGACTTCGATGCCGATGACATCATTCCGTGAAATGTTTTCTACCGTGGCTTTTACGGCGAATGGATCAAAATCGCAGGCGTAGCAAGTTCCTGCTCCCAATTTTTTGGCGGCAATCGCGAGCAAGCCCGTGCCTGTGCCAAGGTCGGCGACAGACCATCCAGCGGCACGTGTGCGCGCCAAATCGGCTATGAGTCTCAAACAGGTGGACGTTGTGGCGTGATCTCCCGTGCCGAAAGCCATTTCTGCGGGTATGGAGATGATCTGTCGGTTCGGATAGTTTTTTTGCAGCGATTTGAGTTTTTTTGCATCGGTCTCCGGAGTGACGAGCAGACAATCACGAATTTTCAAGGGCGGAATCTGTGGTGAATGCGGTTTGGCCCATTCGGAAGCAAGAACCTTACGAATGCTGCCGCCAAATTGCGCATGAATGGCCTTAGCCTGAGCTTCGGTGTCACAAAACACACGAACGCGCGCGGTTTTGCCGCCCTTGAGGATTTCCATCACAAAATTCATCTGCCCACGGAAACGATCTTCCCATGCATCCATCCATTGCACCGCGCTTAACTTCGACCATTCAAACATGCGCGGCGAATGTGGCATCCTACCATGGCGATGAAAACATTTATTTTGCGGCATTGCATACCTCAGACGTTCCGCAATGCTCTCAGCAGGTAGAAACTGCCCCGCCGTACGTTCCCAGATACTTTCGGGGCGATGATGGTTGACAATCGTAGGCTAGAACGCATTTTCACGGGGCGATGAGATTGTTCAAAACCTTGCTGATAGCCGCCCTGGTGCTTCCATTTGCCTATGGCAAAGACCAACCAAAGAATGTGGTGATTCTCTATGCTGATGACCTCGGCTACGGCGATCTGCACTGCTATCAAAAAGAATCAAAGATTCCAACCCCGCATTTGGATCGATTGGCGGCTACGGGCATGCGGATGACCGATGCGCATAGTTCATCGGGGATTTGCACGCCATCGCGCTATGCTATGCTCACGGGGCGGCATCATTGGCGGGATTTTCATGGCATTGACTCGGGATTTGATAAACCCTTTTTCCGGCCTGGGCAGTTGACTCTTCCTGAAATGTTACGCCAAAAAGGTTACGCGACTGCATGCATCGGCAAGTGGCACTTGGGATGGGACTGGAGTAGCATTCGCAAGCCAGGCACAGCCCTGAACTCGAAAAGCCATGATGCGTTTGATTGGTCCAAGCCGATGAAAGGCGGGCCATTGGAGCGTGGTTTTGATCATTACTTTGGCGATAACGTCATCAATTTTCCTCCTTACGCATGGATCGAAAATGATCGCGTGCTCGAAGCTCCAGACATGACATTCACTTCGACACCGAAGGCCACGAAAGAAGGGAAGTGGGAATGTCGCGAAGGCCCGGGGAGATCCGATTGGGATTTCTATCAAGTGCTGCCGACTCTCAGCAAACGTGGCGTAGAATACATCCGCGGTCGCAAAGGAAATGCGCAGCCGTTTTTCTTGTATTTTTCCTTACCTTCTCCTCATGCGCCGATCGTGCCAAACGATGAGTTTGATCAAAAATCCCAAGCTGGTGCGTATGGCGATTTTGTTCATCAAACGGATCATGTTTGTGGGCAGTTGCTCACCGCTTTAGAAGAAAGTGGGCTTAGCGAAAATACGATTGTGATTTTTTCGGCTGACAATGGTGCCGAAATTTATGCCTATCCTCGCGATGAAAAGCACGATCATTGGTCTTGCGCGCCATTGCGAGGATTGAAGCGCGATATTTATGAAGGAGGGCATCGTGTGCCAACGATTCTTCGTTGGCCAGGCGTGACCAAAGCGGGATCGGTGGGCGATGTCTTGTTTGCGCAAATCGATTTGATGGCCACACTTGCTGACGCGCTTGATTATTCACTGCCGGATCACAGTGCCGAGGATTCGCATAATTTTTATCCTTGGTTGACGGGGAAGACCACAGCATCGCCACGACAAACCATGGTGCACAATACCTTTAAGGATCAATATGCGATCCGCCATGGCGATATGGTGCTGATTAATGCTCGCTCCGGCGCATCCCGCCCTGCTCCTGCTGAATGGATGAAAAAGCATGGTGTTCCCGCAAAGGATGAACAAAAAGTCGGCCTTTACGATTTGAAAAACGATATCGGGCAGCGAAATAACTTAGCAGAAGCGCGCCCCGAAGAGGTTCTCAAACTTCAGGCCATGCTCAAGGAGATTCGCCAAGGCTCGCATACCTCACCGCGCTTGACGGCTGTTCCGAAAAATCCCAAAGACTAACGTGCGGATTCGATGAATGCAGCAATCGCGTGCAATGCTGTTGTCAATGTGGCGTTTTCGCGGTAAATCCGTCTGACAATTGCAGGAAAAATCTCATGGTATCATTCTCCGCGTGACGCGGCTTACTGACAGCAGCTCGATCATTCGCTGGTGGACGCTGGAGCACGGATTGATCGAAACCGTAGCCCAGGGCGCACGTCGTAGCAAAAGCCCGTATGCCGGGAAAATTGATTTGTTTTTCACTTGTGAGATTTCATGGCAGCGGGCGAAGTCTGGCACGCTGCATCAACTCAGAGAAGTGCGGGTTGAAGATTATCGAGAAGGCTTACGGCTGTCTTACGCATCGACCTTGATGGCGGCTTATTTTTGTTCATGGGTCGAAAAAATTTCCGAAGCGGAACATGCCGATGCAGGGGTCTATGATCTTCTCACCCGTGGGCTGAATCATTTGGTCGAAAAGCCGCCGACGTTGCGCGCGATGCAATACTTCGAACGCGAACTCGCACGCATCCATGGAGTGGGGGATGTGACCTTGCCATCCGTAGCACGTCTCGCAGACATGGGAGTGAGTATGCCAGCGATGAGGGAAGAATTGTTGCGAAGACTCAGCACACAATAAGATCTCGGATCTCGGGTTAAAGCTTACTCATCCACTCTAACACTTTTTTGCGGTAAGCACCCTGATTGATCGACATCGAGTCGCCATGATGACCGCCTTTGACTTCGAATAAGGTCTTACGCGGAATGGCAGCGGCGAACAATTCGCGACCTTGTTGGATCGGGACAACCTCATCATCGATGCCATGAATGATCAACAAAGGCGCTGGCAATTTCGCTATGTGATCCTTCGGAGCAAGCTCGTCTGTTACCATATTGTGACCAAAATTTCCGGCTAAATGAACGGCCATGCCTTGGTAGGAAGCAAATGTTCCTTCCGTCATCACGCCTCGCAAGTTGGGAATCTTCGCCGTGCTGACTGCGACAATCGACTTGGCTCCGCCTAAGCTGTGGCCGTAAGAAAACAGCTTTTTCCCTGCCACATCCGGGCGCGCGTTGGTGTAGGTGAAGGCCGCTTGAGCATCGCTGATCAGTCCGGCGCGGGTTGGTGAACCTGTCGATTTCCCAAAGCCACGATAGTCATACATCATCACGTTGTAGCCTGCGTCAATCATCCAATCGATGAAGCCAATGTGGTAGCCTAACGATCCGGTATTGCCATGAGAGAAAACGACGGTTCCCAACGTTTTGACCTTCTTTGCTGCGGGGATGAACCAGCCATGAAGCTGGGTGCCGTCTGCGGCAGAAAATGTCACATCTTCAAAGGTTCGACCGTAGCGCTTCGGGGTATAGGGGGAATTTCGTGTAGGGAAATAGAACAATTTGTTGCCGCCATTTTCTCCGAGCATGGCACGGGCCATCATGGTCAGATTGCCACTTTCATCCTTACGCAAGGTCTCGAAGAGTTGCGCCATCTCCGCAGGCATTTGCTGTCCCTGCGCGATTGCGAAAAAGCTTAGCATCAAAGAAATACCCCATTTCATAAAGAAGAACCTAGCGTAACATCGTGTTGGGCGCAATCGTTTTTCCACAGTTGGTGATAGGACCATTTTGCGTGCCGTCGTATCGACCGGCAAACGAAGCGCATTTGCATTTGCAAGTCAGACACCAGTCTTGCATCTCGATCATTTGACGCTACCATCGATGCATGTCTTCCACATTTGGTCACGCGTTTCGCATTCATACCTATGGTGAGTCCCACGGCGGAGGTGTTGGTGTCATCATTGATGGTTGTCCAGCACGCATTCCAGTGAGTCCGGAAATGATCCAACATGCCCTTGACCGCCGACGCCCAGGGCAATCTGAAATCGTGACGCCCAGAAAAGAAGCAGATGAAGCGGAAATTCACTCCGGCATTCAAGATGGACTTACCTTGGGAACACCTATCGCCATCCATGTTCGCAATACCGATCAGCGTCCAGGTGCTTACGATGAAATGGCGGTGAAATATCGACCTTCTCATGCCGATTTCACCTATGATGCGAAGTATGGCATTCGCGCTGCTTCAGGAGGAGGCCGCGCGTCTGCTCGTGAGACGATTGGCCGAGTTGCAGCAGCGGCCATTGCGACACAAGTGCTTCGTCAACTTGCTCCAGGCATCGAAGTTCTCGCCTGGGTGCACTCCATCCAGCATTTGCAGGCGCAGGTCGATCCCTCGACGATCACCGCAGAACAGATCGAATCCAATATCGTCCGCACCGGGGATCCGCAGATGGCGGAAGAAATGATCGCGCACATCAAAGCGGTTCGTTCGCGTGGAGACTCCGTGGGTGGTGTGATTCAATGTTTGATCCGCAATTGCCCCACGGGCTTGGGAGAGCCAATTTTTGATAAATTGGAGGCAGATTTGGCCAAAGCCATGTTATCCATACCTGCGACCAAAGGTTTTGAAATCGGTTCGGGATTTGCTGGCACGGAGCTGACAGGAAGTCAGCACAATGATGCGTTTTTCATGGAAGACGGACGCGTGCGGACGGTGAGCAATCGTTCTGGAGGCATTCAGGGCGGCATTAGCAATGGCGAAGACATCTTGTTTCGCGTCGCGTTCAAGCCGACAGCCACGATCATGACCAACCAGCAGACGGTGACATCTTCGGGCGAAGAAACCGAACTGCAAGGCAAAGGGCGTCACGATGCCTGCGTGCTGCCGCGCGCGGTGCCTATCGTCGAGGCAATGGCAACCTTGGTTCTTACCGATCATTTGCTACGTCAACGAGCTTGCGCGTGGGGGTAAGGGTGAAAGATTGAAGCATGTTGCGCGTGAGATGTTTGTTTTTCCCATTGTCCGGCGGCGGTAAATCTGGCAGCCTTTTCGGAGTGAAGCTAAGCCTGTTCGTTTTCTTGCCTTTTTTGATACTCTCTTGTGCCAAACAAGAGCCCTCCTTGCAGGTGCGACAGTATCATTTGCGCGAATCGATGTTCGATGAAAACAACGACCCGATGGTGCGTGGTGAGATCCAGCGCCGTTTGCATGGAGCCATCACCGTGGAAGAACGGCGGAAAAAGGCCGGGCAATACTACGACATCAAGTGGAATCGAGGAGAGGTGAGAAAGCACTCTAACGAGGTTCCAGTGCGCGTGACATTCGAGTATCAACAAGCTCGCACGGCAAGTCTGGTCAAGCGCATGTCTCGTGATCTTCATTGTCGCGAGAATTGCGAAGTGGAATTTGCCATCAAAGGTGATGACTATATCAACAATGGACGCGTTCTCGCATGGCGAATCACGGTGGAAGAGATGGGTCAAATTGTGGCGAAGCAGCAATCGTATCTCTGGAGATAATTGCGCGTTTCGAATTTTTTTTGTTTCTTTTTCTTGACACATGGGGAAAAAAATCGATGCTCCTTCCCCCACGAGGTAATCATCGTATCGTCACACTTCATCATCATCACGTCCACCTACCATGGCACACACCAAATCAGCCCAGAAGCGCATTCGCCAAACAGAAGTGCGCACCGAGCGCAATCGCGCTGCTAAAAGCCGTATTCGCACACTTCGCAAAAACTTCCTCACTGCTGTGAGCTCCGGAGATAAAGCCGCTGCTAGCACTGCCGCTGGTCTGCTCTCCTCCGCTGTCGATAAAGCTGCAAAAAGCAACTTGATCCACAAAAATAAAGCGGCGAACATCAAGAGCAAGGCCGCCAAAGCGATGGCCTAATTGCGGCTTCTTTGACAAGACTCATCAGGACTTGGTTCGCCAAGTCCTTTTTTGTTCTGCTTCCTTCACCCCCTCTTTTTGCCATGTCTGACGCAAACGACCGTAAAGAAAAAGCTCAAAAAATCATCACCAACGCCAATGCCTACAAGGTTTGTGAAGGCTGCGATTCGATCGTTACCATGGCTTGTTCCTTGTGTCCGAATTGCCATTCCTACCGCTTCGATGTGAATCGTCAGCGTGTCATCGATCAGGCAACCTGGCTCGCATCTCGCCCACAAAGCTCCGTAACGATGGCTGATATGCAGTGAAGAGGGAGATGCGGCATTTCCTATCTAGCCGTAACGTTTCTAACCTATTGCCGCACTTCTCGCTTGCTATCTTTTCACCGATAGTGCGTTCTTAGGCATGCAACGCAGACAATTTCTTTCGACTTCCGGCGCAGCCATGAGTGCATTTTGGGGGGCATCGGCTGTAGGCGCGCAGCCAGCCGCGCCAAAGGTGCCGCAGCGTCACAAGATCATCGGCTTCACCAAGTCCTTTTCCGAATTGTCCCTGGCCGATACCGCAGACCTTGTCGATCAAGTTGGTTGGGACGGTATCGATGTCACCATTCGCAGTGGTAACACGCACATCAAGCCCGAACGCATCGCGGATGAATTGCCCAAGTGGATGGAACTTTTCCGCGCCCGTGGCAAAGAAATCTCCGTTGTCACCACCGACGTTACCGAGATCACCGCAAAAGAAGAAGCGTTCCTCCGCCATCTCGCCGCAGCGGGGGTGAAAAAATACCGACTCGGCTTCTATCGATACAAAAAAAATGACGATCCCCTGAAATTGGTGAAAACCGTCACGCCCATGCTGCGTGACATTGCCGCACTCAATCGAGAGCTTGGACTCTGGTGCGGTTACCAAAATCACTCAGGGGCAGATTTTTTCGGCGGACCTTTATGGGATGTGATGATGGCTCTTGAAGGCACCGATCCTCAGCATTTAGGGCTGTGCTTCGATATCGCTCATGCCACCGTCGAGGGCGGGCAAAATTGGCCCATCCAAGCAAAACTCGTGCGTCCACGTGCCGGCGTGATCTACGTGAAGGACTACCGTTGGCGCGAGGAAAAGGGAGCATGGCATCGCGATGCAACACCTTTCGGCACTGGTCTCGTTCGTAAGGCCTTTTTCGATAACCTCAAGGCGCAAGGTTTCTCAGGCGAATTTTGCCAACATCACGAATACCCGCTAGGAACCAAGGAAGAAAGAATTGCTTGCTACCGCCGAGACCTCGCCAAACTCCGTGAGTGGCTCAACTCATAAATTTCTTCCACTGATCACTGATGACGGATCACTCTCCACTTTCCTCCCCATCGTTGCGCATCGCTGCCATCCAGTGGCAATTTCGCGCTTACAAACATCCCGCGGAGTGGTGGCAGGCACTGGAGTGGCAAATTCGCATGGCTCGCGATGACTACTCGGCGCAATTGATCGTGCTGCCAGAATATTTCTTTGCCGATCACCCCGGCGAGTGGCCTACGCACGATGTGGTTTGCACGGCACTAAGAGAATTTTCGGCTCGCTACCAAGTTTGGATTGTGGGCGGTTCCCTGCCGTTTGTCGCGGGAAATGACTTACGCAATCGCTGCTGGATTTCTGGTCCGGCAGGTGAGCTCTTTCATCAAGATAAAATCCACATCACTCCTTGGGAGCGAGATACATGGGGCATGGTTGGCGGCGATGTCCTCTACGTCTTCGACATTCTTGGCACCAAAATGGCGGTGGCGATTTGCTACGATGTCGAATTCCCCGAGCAAGTGCGCGCTTTGGCCGATCGCGGAGCGGAAATCCTTTGCGTGCCATACTGCACCGACGATGCCCATGGTCACTATCGAGTCACCCGTTGTGCCATGGCTCGGGCGATCGAAAATACCATCTATGTTGCGGCAGCGGGCTGCGTTGGCAGCTTGTCGAGCCGACCGGGATTTGCGCACCACTATGCCGCATCCATGGTAGCAACACCTTGCGATATCGGTTTTCCGCCAGCTGGCATCGCAGCGCAAGCCGAACCGCTACAACCGCAATGCCTGATTGCCGCCGTGGATCTCAGATTGCTCCGTGCCGCCCGCGACCATGGTGCGGTGCAGCCGCGCACCGATCTTCGCCGCGATTTGTTTCGCTAAAACCGTGGCGGAGGCATCCTTGCCTCCCTGCCATTCTTACGACTTTCCCTTAATCTGAAGAGTTTCTTTACCACGGATCGCACGGATTGACACGGATAAGACTTATGCATTTTTTTCAAAGCACCAGTTCTTATCCGTGTTCATCCGTTAAATCCGTGGTCAAAAAAATTCTTAGGCTCTAGAACTCGCATGCACTCGAGATGGCTCGTTCTGCGAGGTGGGTGGTGGCATGCTAGCATGCGAGCCGGGGTCGTGCTAGCATGCAGGTCGGGGTCATGCTAGCATGCAGGTCGATGTCATGCTAGCATGCAGGCCGGGGGTATGCTCGCATGAGAGGCGGAACATTATGGGACGATGAGGTTTGCGTCTAAGGTTCCGGTGCGCAGCTCGTTCGTGTTGCGCCCACGGGATCGGACTTCTAGGCTGTAAACGCCAGATGTCACTGCTGGGATGAGGAATACGAGCTGCCCAGGCTTATTGATGGAAACGGTAGCCACCTTGGTTTCTTCTCCACCGGCGCTGGCGATGAAGTAGATCCCCTCGTCCGCTGCCGCAGCATTGAACTTCAATCGGCTGCCGTTGAGTGTGCCGATGCTACCGGTGGTGATCGCGCTGTTCACGGCACTGCTACTGCCATCCACAAACTGGAGCGGTGCGGGCGTAGGGGTCACAGCTTCTTCCTTTTGCACACGGGCATCCGCCCGCACGCGGGCGATGAAGGCGGGCGCGGCGTTCGCATTCACAGAGAGGGTGTGGCGGGATTTATCAAAGCCATCTCCCGGGCCATCAAAGACCCCCTGCATGCGTGGGTAAAGATCTACGATGCCAGCGATGTCCACGCGATAGCCCTCCACCAGCAAAGCTAGCACGGCTTCATCCAGCAAGCTCATCACCGCGAGCAGATCAGACTTGGTGACCGTGCTACCCATGGAGAGCATGCGGTCAGCGAGTTGCTCCACACCAGCGCGGCCAGTGATCTGCACTTGGGGATAGTAATCGTTCGGATCCGGTGTCAGGACATTTTCAATCAGGGTATATTTGATCATATATTTCAGTTGTTAAATGCATCAGTATATTGCCTAGCAGGCGGTGTGCTGTCAACCGGAGATGAAACAATGCGTCCATCATTTCTTGTCATACCTCGACTTACAAGGGTGTTGATGCACATTCAGTTCGGCGGAATGTCACATTGATCATTCCTGAAACGCATGCAGACATCCCCGATCATCGTTAAACTATGGGGTTTCTGCCTTATGTGACGAAATCTTCACACAGATAAACTTCCGCTGCGCAAGTTTCTGGCGATAGTAACTCGCGTCTTGCAAAATTTAATCTCATTTCTTACTACACAATACATACACATCCTATGAAAAGAAAAATATACAATACGCCATTCTTTGGCAGTTCAAACAGAAACAAAATAGCCGCTCTGGCTCTTGTCACAGCTTCTTTAGGAGCTACCCTATCCTTCGCTCAAACGACACTGAGCTTAGGCGATATTTACGTAACCGGGTTCAATTCGAACGCGCCAGACGGATTTGCTTTTGTTCTCCTCAAGGACGTTGCTGCTGGAACTGACATTCGATTCACGGACAATGGTTTCTTGGCTGCGGCTTCGGCAAACGCGTCTAGCAACGCCCGCGGAGGTGAAAATTTCTTGAGGTGGGTAGCTCCAACGGGTGGATTAACTGCCGGTACGGTAGTGACATACGTAAACGGATCTGGGATGGGTACAGTTTCTGCTGGAACTGTGCCTAGCATAACAGGCAGCACTAGTGGTCTAAATGGTCTCTCCAATAGCGGAGACCAGATATTCATTTATCAGGGTAGTGGTGCAGGAACATCGACTACAACCATGAGTTTCACTGCAAATTCCAACCCTACGACATTTAATGGCACTGTCCTCAACGCTCTGAATTTTCAGGGGACTGCAACCACAACCACATGGCTGACAACTGGTACTGCTAG